>DASQJS010000018.1:0-28913 GCA_035630995.1 Steroidobacteraceae bacterium
CAGCTCGTCGCGTAAATGTTCCATTCTGACGAAGTACGCGCGCCCGGCGCCGTTGTACATATGGCGATACAGAAACGCATAGAACCCGAGACCGCTGCCGGCGATCGTCGCGAGCGCCGGACCTGGCAAATTGAGGCCGCGACCCCCGTATCCCTGCGGTAAGGCCGCCACCAGCGCATCGAGGCCGGCGCCCGTGGTGCCCAGATCGAGCATGTTGCGCACGGTCGGCTCGAAATCGAGGCGCCCGTCGTCGCTGAGCAGGCGGAAAAGGGCGTTTTGCTGTGGGCGCTGCTTCTGGAACGTGTACCAGGAGACGTAGTAACCCCAGGGATTACGGACCAGGCCGAGGGCCGGCAGATGCGCGTGTGAAGCCGGCACCAGGCTCCAGGGAAGGTGGTAGCCGATCTCGCGCGCGGACGGAAAAAACCGCTTGAGGAATTCATTGACGAAACTGCCGCCCGACTTGTGAAGGTGCAGGAACACGAATTGGTCGGTGACGATCAATGTGCGCCCCGCATCATGGTTTCGAGCTCGGCGTTAGGAGCGCCGAGCTCACGTTCGGCGCGCATCAGCAGCCCGAGCAATTCAGGGCTCGGCAGAAAATCGCAGATCAGATGTGTGCGTGCCTCGGTCGTGTGCGCATTCCAGACCCCATGGGTCGACGAGTTGTTCAACGCCCACACCTCGCCCGGTTGCATGCGGAAAGCGAGCCCGCCGCAGTACATCCAGGCGTCGGCATTGGTGACGACCGGTACGTGGATGCGGATGGTCTTGGCGAAATAGGGCGCAAGGTCGATGTGCCCGGTGATCCTGGCGGCCGGGGGCAGGCGCGCCAGCAGACAGCGCTGCGCAGGTGCCGGGATCAGCTCCGCGATGATTTCGCGCACATAGGGCATGTCGAAGAGGTGCTCGCGATCTTCGATGGGTTTTTCGCCCTCGGCTGGGGCGAACCCGCGCAGAAAAATCGCCTGCGCGGCGCGATGCACGCCAACCCGACCGCCAGTCCCGGCCCAGGAGCCTTCAGGCAGCGCCGCAACTTCCGCCTGGAGGCGCGCCGCGTTCACCTGCACGGGCAGGCGGCTGCAGGTGCCGATCAGGCCCAGCTTGTCGAGCGGCGGATGTCCAGGCAGGTCGAGCATCGTCTTTCCGCCAGCGACGCCTCACGCCGCTGGCCTTTCAGTTAAGGATGCGCAGCGTTACGCGGCGGTTCTGTTGCCGGCCATCGTCGGTGTTGTTGCTGGCGATGGGCTGACGTTCTCCGTAACCGCGCGACGTCATGGTGTTGCTCACACCGCCGTCCTGCAGGTACTTGAGAACCGCCTCCGCGCGGCGCGCTGACAGGTCGAGATTGAAAGCGTCCGAACCGCGGCTGTCGGTATGACCGGCGACTTCGACATTGACCTCCGGATAACGCTTGAGCGTGGCAATCGCATTGTTCAGCACTGGAATGCTCTCGGGCAGCAGGGCGGCGCTGTTCGTTTCGAACTTCACGCCCTGCAGCAACAATTCCTTGTTGAACGGGCAACCAGTGTTATCGACGCGTTCGCCCTTGGGCGTGTCGGGACACTTGTCCACGCTGTCGACGATGCCATCGCCGTCACCGTCGAGCTCACAGCCGCGCTCGTCCACCTTCGCGCCCGCGGGAGTGTTCGGGCACTGGTCGCGGCTGTCGCCAACGCCGTCACCGTCGCTGTCGAGTTCGCAGCCATTGGCGTCCACTTTCGCTCCGGCAGTCGTGCCAGGGCACTTGTCGATGTCGTTGGTGACGCCGTCGCCGTCGTCATCCTGCGGCAGGGGGCAGCCGCTCGAGTCCACGGCCGTCCCGGCAGGCGTACCGGGGCACTTGTCCAGGTTGTCGTTGACGCCGTCGCCATCCGAATCGAGGACGCGGCGTGAGCCACCCCAGGAATACTGGAATCCCAGGGCAGCGACGTAGTCGACAGGGTATTCCTCGGTGGTGTCGGTGGTCAGCGCGCGGCGCGCACCTAAGTCGGCGCGCAACTGCATGACGCTGCCGTCGTCGCGATCCGCGCCGAGGGTGATCAGCAGGCCGCCGCCATAGAGCCCGGTCATGACTTCGTCAGCGACGCCCGGCTTGTGGATGGACTTGGTTTGCGCGATTCCCAGACTCAGGAAGGGATTTACGCGCCCCTCGCGGTAGAACACGCGATTCAGCGATAGCCCGTAGCCCTGCAACTCCAGATTGGCGTCGCCCACTTGCTTGTGTTCCGAGCCGTACAGGGAGACTTCCACATCCCACTTCTCGGTCATCGTGTAACCGAACCCCAGCGTCACGCCGACGTCGTCGTCGGCGAGCCGGCCGTCGTCTAGCCACAATGCATTTACCCGCGGCGCGATGAACCAGCTGCCTTCCGCAGCTCCACCGAATGCCGTTCCCGTCGTAAATGCCGTGGCGCAAAGAGTGGCCGCGAGCACCAGGGTGCCGATTCTTTTCATGGATTCTCTCCCTAGCAAGTGGCGCGGATGATATCAGCGCTTTGCAAGCGCGGGATGGGCGACGTGCTGGCCCGGGTGAAGGCCGAGACGCCTGGCTTCGCCACCGGCGATTTCCAATACCGCCACCGCCGGTTCATTGCTGCGGATGATGTCGAGCGAATGCGGCGTTGCCTGTTCGACGATCTGCTGGATGCGGCCGCGCGAGTCGATGAAGAGCATGTCGAGTGGAATGTAGGTGTTCTTCATCCACATGCTGATTGGCTTAGGGCTTTCGTGCACGAACAACATGCCGCGCAGGTCCGGAAGTGCCCGCACGAACATGAGGCCCTGCGCCTGGCGGCTGGGGCTGTCCGCCAGCCAGACATCGAACGTGAGTTTTACCTTCTTGCCATCGCTGATCTCGAGCTTGCCGCGCGGAAAGGCCGCCAGGTCCTCGAGGGGTCCATTCTGGGCGAGAGCAGGCGTGCTCCCAGCCGCGGCCATCGCGGCGGCGAGCGCCAGGCACCAGCGGCGCAGACGGTCAGGGCGATTGAGGGTCAGGCGCATGGCGGGCATCGTCCTCGAATTCGACTCTGCCTGCAAAGTCGAAGCTGGTGAGCAGAACCCGTTCGCCTTTGGAGAGGCTGGTGGCGGCCCCCAGGCAGAAGCCGCGCGCCTCGACGCGATAGATAGCGCGGTCTGCACCCAGTGACTCGACGCGCTGCTGGGTCAGTGAATCCACCGTGCACTTGTCGTCGCCCAGCGTGGCGAAAATGCGATGTTCGCCTTCAAAGAGAATCGTGACGTTGGTGCGCAGGGTTTCTCCGCCTCGTCCTTCGACGACTCCGCCAATGCCGAAGACCAGGCGAATGCGCCGGCCGTCACCGCGCAGGGGCCCGGCGATGCTGACACGGATGCCGTTGCTCTGGTTGTCTTTTCCGGGGGGGCGCGGGCCACCTTCACATTGCATCTGCGCGTCTTTCCAGTCGAGGTCCAGGTCCACCGCGCCGCGAATGCGCGCCCGCAGGTAGCCATTGCCAGCCGCGAAGCAACCGGTCTTCTCGGCGGGGTCGGTAACTGGGCTTGCAGGCGGAGCGGCGCAAGCGGTATGCGCGAACGCCGCGCCGAGTGCAGCAATTAATGCTGCGGCAGATGCGCGATGAGGCATGCGCCTACGGTAGCACGAGCATCGATTTCGCCAGCACTGCATGCGCCTTCGTAACGCCACGCGCGAGGTGCAGCGTCGCCGTGAGCAGCAGGATGCCGACGATCCCGAGCAGGACGAGGCCACCGGGTGTGCCGAGCCATGCCGGATTCATGTCGACGACCACGCCGTTGTGCACCGGGTGCACTCCGTGCGCGAAGACCGACTGATCGCTGAACGCGCCGAGTGCACGCAGGCCTTCGATGACGGGCGCGGCAATCAGCGCGAGTCCAAAGGATAGTCCGACCACGGCCATCATGAAGTACGCGACGCCGAGCGGCAGCATCAGCAGGTCGTACGCGAGCGTGGTCCAGGTTCGCGAGTCCGTGACCATCGCCTTCACGCGGTCCCAGAATCCCGAGGGTGCGCCGGGATGCAAGGGCCGCCGCGGCATGCGCACACCGCTCACCGCTTCCACCAGCCGGCATTCCACCAGCGCGAGCGCGCGCGTTGCGCCGATGAATGCGAGGAAGAACGGGACGCCGATGATCAGGAACGCGAGACCGGCCGACAGCGACAGTCCAGTCACCGCCACCGTGAAATACAGGATGCCGGTTGCAAGGCTGAACATCATGAACAGGAGGCCGGCATAGGCGCGCGGATCCAGGAAGATGCCGAAGAAACGCCCCAGCATGCTTGCACGCGGCGGCGCGCGTGGCGTGCGAAGGGCGGCGTTCAATTTCGTTTCGGTGTCGCGATAGGCCGCCGCGACTTCCTCCGGAGCGCCGTAGGTCGATGCAATCAACTCGAGCACATCGGCCTCGGACTTGTCCGGGTGGGAGGCGATCTCGGCGCGCAGATATTCCTCGGCGTCGTATAACGCGTCCTGGATGAGCGCGATGTCCTGGTTGGCGAGCGCGGCGCGCAGCTGGCGCAGGTAGTCCTCGACCGAACGAGGGGCGTTGTCAGTCATTGGAAGCTCCGGATTCGACGAAGCGGTCCACGAACTCGCGCGCGTCACGCCAGATTCCACGCCAACTGCCGAGCACGGTGCGGCCTTCGTCGGTGATCCTGTAGTAACGGCGCGGGGGACCGGAATACGAAGGCACGATGCGGCTGCTCAGCAAACCGTTTGCCGACAGCGCGCGCAGTACGGGGTAGACCGTGCCTTCTTTGAAGAGCAACTCGCCTTCGTTGGCGCGTTGCAGGCGTTTGACGATGTCGTAGCCATAGAGGTCCTCTTCGCTTCGCTCGAGCACCGCGAGGAGCACAAGCGAGACGAGACCTCCGTTGAGATCCTTCTGAAACTTCTTGGCGTGGCTATCGTCCATTGGCCAGTACTGTAATGTTGCTAGTACTAGTTAGCAAGCAGTATTTTCATTCGTAAGTAACCGCGCCATTTGGCCCTGGCCGGCTTCCGGGGCTGACCTATACTCGGGAAAAATCGAGGGACCCATGGCAAAACGCCCAGCACGTGCAACATCCGGTCGTTACGTCAGCCGGCTCACGAGCGGAACGCTCGCGGTCATCATGGCGGGTGGAAGGGGCGAACGGCTGAAGGGTCTCACCGAACACCGCGCCAAGCCCGCGACGCCTTTCGGCGGCAAATTCCGGATCATCGATTTCGTGCTGTCGAACTGCGTGAATTCGGGCATACGCCAGATCACGGTCCTCACCCAGTACAAAGCGCAATCGCTGATACAGCACATTCATCGTGGCTGGGGCTACATGCGAGGCGAGTTCGGCGAATTCGTCGAAGTGATCCCGGCGCAGCAGAAGACCGGCACACACTGGTACCGCGGTACGTCGGACGCGGTGTACCAGAACATCGACGTCATGCATTCGCATCGGCCGAAACACGTGCTGGTGCTGGCCGGCGACCACATCTACAAGATGGACTACGGTCCGATGATCGCCTACCACGTGGAGAAGGGCGCCGACATCACCGTGGGTGTCGTCGAGGTGCCGATCGTCGAGGCCAAGGAGTTCGGCGTCCTCACCGTCACCGAGTGGAATCGCGTGACCCGCTTCGTCGAGAAGTCGCCGAATCCGGATCCCATGCCAGGCCGGACCGACGTCGCCCTGGCCTCCATGGGCATCTATGTTTTCAACCCGGAGCTGCTCGAAAAGCTGCTCATCGAAGATGCCGCCGACGAGAAGTCGAAGCACGATTTCGGCAAGGACATCATTCCGAAGTCCATCGAGAAGCTGCAGGTCTTTGCATATCCTTTTCGGGACGTAAAGACACGTGCACAGTCCTATTGGCGCGATGTTGGAACAATCGACGCGTTTTACGAGGCCAATCTCGAGCTCGTGTGGGTCGCGCCCGAACTCAATATCTATGACGAGGACTGGCCGATCTGGACGTATCAGGCCCAGACCCCGCCGGCGAAATTCGTACTCGACGAAGATGGCCGGCGCGGTGTGGCCATCAACTCGCTGGTCTCAGGCGGCGTCATCATCTCGGGCGCGACGGTGCGCGAGTCGCTGCTGTTCTCCGGGGTTCGGGTCGAGGAACGCTCAGTCGTCGAGCGATCCGTGATCCTGCCGGACGTGCGCATTGGCCAGAATTGCCAGATCCGCAACGCCATCGTCGACGCGGGCTGCGAAATCGCCAGCGACATGCGGATCGGTTTCGATCGCGCCGAAGACGCCAGGCGATTCCTGGTGACGGAAAAGGGCGTGGTGCTGGTTACGCCGGACATGTTGTCGCATGCGTGAGCAACGCGGCGCGCGTCGCCTGGCTCTGGTCGCTCTCGCTTCCCTGACGCTGTTGTCATTAGTCGGGGGTGGCTGCGCGATGGTGCCGCAACTGGAGGCGCCAAAGTTGTCGGTGGTCTCCCTGAAGATGCAGGGCGGTGACATCTTTTCGCAGCGCGTGCTGGTGCGCATGCGGGTGATCAATCCGAATTCGCGCGAGCTGCCGATCAAGGGCCTCACCTACAGCATCGAGGTGAACGACGCCGAACTTGGCAATGGGGCCACCGCGGCGCCGTTCACCGTGCCCGCCATGGGTGAAGCCGAGTTCGACATGCAGATCACGGCGAATCTCGCCGGTGCGCTCGCCAAATTATTGTCCCGGCGCAGTTCGTCCGAGGCGCTCGAGTACCGGTTGCGCGGGAACGTAAGCCTATCGAGCGGCTTTCTGCGCCGGATCCCGTTTGATGAGCGCGGCAGCGTCAAGCTGAAGTAGCTCCGCGAACAACTTCAGGTATTCGTTGGCCTGCGTTTCCCAGGAGAAATCGCAGCGCATGGCGTTCTGCACGATGCGTTCCCACAGCGACGGCTGCGCGTACCAGCTCATCGCCGTGTCCAGCGCCCAGGTCATGGCGGTCGCGTCGAAATCGTTGAATACGATGCCCGTGCCTTCCCCGGTGGCCGGATCGAAATGGGTGACCGAATCGGCGAGCCCGCCTGTCCGGCGCACGATGGGTACGGTTCCATACCGCAGCGAATACATCTGATTGAGCCCGCAGGGTTCGTATTGCGAGGGCATGAGGAAGGCATCGCTGGCGCCTTCGATCCAGTGCGCCAGAGCTTCGTCATAACCGCCGAAGAACCACGCGCGGCCGCGATACTTCGCGGCGAGACCCGCGAAAAAGTCTTCGTATAGGCGATCGCCGGTACCGACGACGGCCAGTCGGCAGTCATTGTTCTGCAGCAGCGCCGGCAGCGTGTCTGTCAGCAGGTCGAAGCCCTTTTGAGATGCGAGCCGGCTCACGATGCCGAACAGCGGCACGCGGCCACGCGTCGGCACCATGCCCTGCCGCAGCAGGAAATTGCGTTTGAGCTCGGCCTTCGGCGCGATGTTTCCCGGGCCGAAGTGGATCGGCAGGTGCTTGTCGTGCGCCGGATCCCACTCGTCGTAGTCGACGCCATTGAGGATTCCGTGCACCGCGCTGCCACGCGAGGCCAGCGCCTGTTCCATCCCCATGCCGTAGCGCGGCGTGGTGATTTCGCGGGCGTAAGTCGGGCTCACCGTGGTTACCGCGTCGGCGTGCAGGATGCCGTGCTTGAGCGCGTTGATGTGCCCGGCCCTGAGGTCGTCCTGGTGCAGTAGATAGGTGTCGGCGCCGAGACCGAGGTCCGCGATATCGAGCGCGCTGAACGCACCCTGGTAGCCGATGTTGTGGATGGTCATCACGGACTTCGTGCCGGCGAAGACCGGGTCGCTCTTGTAATTCGAGCGCAGCCAGAGCGGCGCGAACGCCGTGTGCCAGTCGTGCGAATGCACGATGTGCGGGCGGAAATTCATGCGCCGGCAACACTCGAGCGCGGCGCGAGTCAGGACCAGGAAGCGCCGATGTTCGTCGGCGTCGCCGGTGTAGAGCTTCGGACGCGCGTACAACGCGTCGGACTCGACCAGGTAAACCGGAGAGGCGGATCCCGGCAGGGTGGCGCGCCAGATGTCGACGAGGTACTCGTGGTTGCCGGCCAGGATGCGCAGGCCCTGCAGCGTTTCGACGCGCTTGGCGTCCAGCTTGTCGCGCCTGACCTGCGAATAAAACGGCATGAACAGCCGCACGTCATGCCCGGCGACTGTCAGCTGTCGCGAAAGCGCGCTCGCGACGTCAGCAAGGCCGCCGCTCTTGGCGAGCGGGACCACTTCGGATGCGATGGCGCAAATGGAGAGTTTCACGGCGGCGGGCATTCTAGCGTCTCATTCCCGCTGGTAGCATTAGGCCAGGTCTCAAAGTCCAATGCGCCGCGTACTCACATTCCTCACAGCCATCGTGCTGCTGCTGGTGTCTCTTGGCGTCGGCGTGTTCACGGCCGACCTGCCGTTCTGGCGGCGCGCGTTGCAATTGCCACTCCCCGCCGACGGTGCCTACCTACCCGTGGCCAGAATCGGCACGCCGGAGTCGCCGCCCCCGCATCCGCCACACAGGGAACCCGCGAATCCGCCCGCGCCTCCAATCGATGCCCTGGTGGTCGAGGAAGCGGCCAATCGCGCGGGCAACTCCGGATCGCGAGCCTTGTTAGTCCTGTATCGCGGATCGCTCGCCGTCGAGCGTTATTTCCTCACTGACGACGCGCACACGCTGCTGCCGGCTGCACTGGTGGCGCGCCCAATCGCGGCCATGGCGATTGGCATAGCGCGCGCCGACGGGAAAATCGCCAGCCTCGACGATCCCGTCGCGCGTTACCTTCCCGAGTGGGACGACGAGGCGCGTGGCCGCATCACGCTGCGCCAGCTTCTCGAAGAGACCAGCGGGCTCGAGACCGGCGGCGATACACGCGGCCTGCTGCATCGCTCGCCGTGGCGCGAACCGGCGTCACTGCCGGTCTTCGCCACGTCGCGCGGCGTACGCATGTTGTTAGGCAACGATTTCCAGTCGAGCGCGCTCGGCTTCCGGCTCGAACACGAGCCGGGCGGTTTCTACAACCTGTCACCCGCCAATACCCAGCTCGCCGCGGTCATCATCGAGCGCGTCACCGGCGAGCCCTACGAAAATTTCGTGGACGAGAGGCTGTGGCGGCCGGTGGGCGCAGGCCTCGCCGAAATGCAGCTCGATCGCCGCGCGGGCATGCCCGCGGCGCATTGCTGCTGGCGTGCGACGGCGCGCGACATGATGCGCATCCTCAGCCTGCTCGGCACCGATGGCGTTCACGATGGACGTGCGGTCCTGCCCGCCGGCTGGGCGAGCGAGATGGCGCGGGCTTCGCGCGTCAGCGCCGGAACCGGCATGCAGGTAACGCGGCTCAGCATCGATGGCGCCGAAGCGCTCGAGGTCAGGGACGAGGCCGGCAGCGCGTTCTGGGTCATTCCTCAGCGGCAACTCGCGATCCTCAACATCACGAACCCGGGCGGCAGCGCGGTCACGGACTTGCCGGCGATGTTGCTGAAGGGGATCGAGGCGCCGGCGCCGTGAACGGCGCAAGGATCGGGTCGAAGCGAAAGAGCGTGGCGCGCAGAATTCGAGCCATGGATATGAAAGTCACATCGATCTCAGACGCATTCGTCGACAGCCGTGAGTTCGCGCGAATGACCCGTGCGATCGAATTCATCGAACGCGAGTACCAGCGCCAGCCGAAGCTGGCGGAAATCGCCCGGTTCGTCGGGCTCTCCGAATTCCATTTCAACCGGCTGTTCCGCCGCTGGACGGGATTGACCCCAAAGCAGTACCTGGCCGAAGTCACCAGCCGCGCAGCTGGCACCGCGCTGCGCAACGAGCCATCGGTGCTCGATGCCGCTCACTCTGTAGGACTTTCGGGAGGCGGTCGGTTGCACGACCTGACGGTGACGCTGGAGGCCATGACGCCCGGCGAGCTTCGCGCCGGCGGCTCCGGCGTGACCATCCGCCACGGAATTGCGAACACGCCATTTGGCACGGCGTTTTTTGCCGAGACGCCGCGCGGTTTGTGTCGCCTGGCATTCATCGACGGACCGGGCGATGGAAAAGAGCTGAAGCTCCTGCGCGGTCAGTGGCCGAAGGCGAAGTTCGTGCGCGACGACGAGCGCGCTACGACTTTGGTCGAGACCATCTGGGGTCACAAAACCGTAACCCTGCCGCTGGCCGTGTGCGGTACCAATTTCCAGGTGCAGGTATGGCGTGCCTTGCTCGAACTAGATGCCACGGAGTCGGTCTCATACAGCGCGCTGGCACGACGACTCGGATTGCCGGATGGCGCGCGTGCTGTGGGCAACGCAGTAGGTGCGAATCCGATTGCCTGGGTCATCCCGTGTCATCGCGTGCTGCGCGCAGGCGGACAACTCGGTGGATATCGCTGGGGTGCGGCCCGCAAACAGATGATTCGCCGCTGGGAAGAAAGGCGTACCGGGGTCTCATAACATTATGATTCCCCTCGTGTGTCGGGATGTTAGCGGTGCCATACTTGCCCTCCGCCAACGAACGATTCGACACCGCACACGATGTCAGAGAAGCGCAGCCTCACCACCCCCATCAGCATTGCCGTTGCAGTGGTCTGCGCCGCGTGGGCTATCTACGCGACGCAGCACAAACCCGCGGCCGGGTCGGGCGGCCCGCCGGCCGCCGCGGGGCGCAACAATGCGCCGGCATTCGTAACCCTCGCGCCGGTGCGCACCGAGCGCATCAGTCAGAAGCTCGAGGCGCTCGGCAACGCGCGCGCGAATGAGTCGGTCGACATCAGCACGAAACTCTCGAACATCGTCACCGCGGTGACGTTTCGCGACGGCGAGCGCGTGAAGCGCGGACAGGTGCTCGTGCAGCTCGACAACGCGCAAGCACGCGCCGATGTCGCCGCGGCGCAGGCCGCGGTCACCGAAAGCGAGAGCCTGTACAACCGCAGCCGCGAGCTGCTCAACACGCAGGCGCTGTCCAAGTCGAGCTTCGATCAACTCGAAGCCACCTTGAAGGCGAATCGCGCCCGGCTGGGAGCTGCGTCGGCGCGGCTCGAAGACACCGTGATTCGCGCGCCGTTCTCGGGCCGAGTAGGTTTGCGTCGCGTCAGCGTCGGCACACTCATCAGCCCCGGCGATGTCATCACCACGCTGGATGACACCAGCGTCATCAAGCTCGATTTCGCGGTACCGGAGAATTTTCTCGCCAGCCTTCGCGAGGGGTTGACGATCCGCGCCACTGCTCCGGCGTTTCCGGGTCGCACTTTCGCAGGCTCGGTCTCCAGCATCGATTCGCGTGTGGATATCGCTACGCGCTCGGTGACGGTCCGTGCCTTGTTAACCAACGAAGACGGCGCGCTCAAGCCCGGCATGTTTCTCAACGTAAGCCTGGCGAACGACGAACGCGAAGCGCTGGTCATTCCCGAAGAGGCGCTCACGCCCGAAGCCGAACGGCAATTCGTGTTCGTGGTGACGGACGGGAAAGTTTCGCGTCGCGAAGTGCGCATCGGTGGCCGCCGGCCCGGCAGCGTCGAGATTCTCGCCGGGGTTGTTGCCGGAGAGCGCGTGATCGTGGAAGGCACGCAGAAAGTGCGCGATGGTGCAATGGTGCAGGCGGCCGAGCGCGCATCCGAGGCCGACCCCGCCGGCCCCGGCGCCGTAAGCGAGTCGCACGAGGCCAACGCAAGCCCCGCGAGAATCGCGCAATGATGATCTCCGACTTATCGGTGCGGCGCCCCGTCTTCGCGACGGTGATGTCGTTGCTGTTGTTCATTCTCGGTGTAGGCGCCGTCACGCGCCTGTCGTTGCGCGAATTTCCCGACGTCGATCGTCCGGTGGTGAACATCGAGACGCGTTATCGCGGCGCGTCGTCCGACGTAGTCGAATCGCGCATCACCCAGGTCATCGAGAACGAAATCTCCGGAATCGAAGGCGTCGAACGCCTGAATTCCGGCAGTCGCGACGAGCGATCGCAGATCAACGTCGAGTTCTCACTGGATCGTGATCTCGACAGCGCAGCGAACGATGTGCGCGAAAGGCTGTCGCGCGTCGCCGGCCGATTGCCGCTCGAGGCCGATCCGTCGCAGATCACCAAGGTGGACAGCGGCACCGACCCGATCGTGTGGATCAACGTGACGAGCACGCAGCGAAGTATTCTCGAGCTCACCGACTACATGGAGCGTTTCCTCGTCGATCAGTTCTCGACGCTCGAGGGTGTTGCCTCGGTGCGCGTGAACGGCGGCCGGCGATACGCGATGCGCGTGTGGCTGTCGCGAGAGAACCTCGCGTCGCGACAACTCACGGTAAACGACGTCGAGAATGCGTTGCTGCGCGAGAACGTGGAACTGCCTGCTGGCCGTCTCGAATCCACGGAAAGGGAGTTCACGCTTCGCACGGACACCAACCTGCGTACCGAAGCGGACTTCCGGAATCTCGTCGTTGGCCGCGGCGCGGACGGTTATCTCGTGCGCTTGAGCGAGGTTGCCGAGGTGCGCCTCGCTTCCGAAGACGATCGCAGCATTTCGCGCTCGAATGGCGTGATTGGCATGTCGATGGCCGTCTTGCCGCAATCGAAAGCCAACGTGCTCGCCACTTCGGCGGCCGTCAAGAAGCAACTCGCGTCGATCCAGTCCACCTTGCCGAAGGACATCGTCGCTGAAATCAACATCGACAACGGCATGTTCATCGCCGCATCACTCAAGAACGTCGTGGTGGCGCTGAGTGAGACGCTGGTCCTGGTGCTCGTCGTCATCTTCGTATTCCTCGGGACGCTGCGAGCCACGCTGATCCCGGCCGTCACCATCCCGGTATCCATCGTCGCCGCGGCCATCGTGATGCTCGCGCTCGACTATTCCATCAACACGCTGACATTGTTAGGAGCCGTGCTCGCCATCGGCATGGTGGTCGACGATGCCATCGTGGTGCTCGAGAACATCGTGCGGCGCATCGAAGGCGGGGAGCCCGCGGTGCTCGCGTCCATCAATGGCTCCAGGGAAATCGGTTTCGCGGTCATTGCAACCACACTGGTGCTCATGGCCGTTTTCGTACCCGTTTCGTTCATGACCGGCGATACCGGGCGCTTGTTCGGAGAATTCGGCCTCACGGTCGCCGCGGCGGTGGGATTCTCTGCATTCGTCGCGCTCACCATGACGCCGATGTTGACCTCGAAGCTCTTCGCCGGTGGCATGCCGAAGTCGCGCATGACCGGCGGCATCGACCGGATGTTCCGCAACCTCGACGAAAAATATGCGCGCGGCCTGCGCAGCGCGCTCTCAGGCAAGCGGCCGCTCTGGATCGTCAGCGGTTCCCTCGCGCTGTTCGGTGTGGTCGCGACGTTGATGATCCAGGGGTTCCCATTCTCGGCCCTGAGGCTGCCGAGCGAGCTGGCACCCGAAGAGGATCGCGCCTTCGTGCGCATTTTCGTTGGGGCCCCTGAAGGGGCGAGCCTGTCCTACCTCGACCGGCAGCTACGCCAGGTCGAGGAAATTGCGCAGGATGAAGTGGAGCGCGGCAATGCAAAACGCGTGATCGTTCGCACCGGCGGATTCGGCCGCGCCGCGGAGACCAATACCGGCTTCGTTGCTTTGCCGCTCAACCTTTGGGACGAGCGTGACGACAGCGCGGGGCTCATAGCCGACAGGTTGCGCCAGCGAACCCAGAACATCACCGGCGCGCGAGTGAACGTGAACCAGGCCGGCAGTCCGCTGACGCGCAACAGCACCCGCCCGCTTGCCATAGCACTCGGCGGCGGCGATTACGCCGAAATCGTGAAATGGCGCGACAAGATCATGAATCGTGTCGAGGCGGAGAATCCCCGGATCCTCGATCTCGAATCCGATTATCTGGAGCGCAAGCCACGCGTCATCATTCAGATCGACCGGAACAAAGCGGCCGATCTCGGTGTCTCGCTGCAGTCAGTGGGCCGCACGCTCGAGACAATGCTGGGCTCGCGCATCGTCACCACGTTCGAGCGTTCTGGCGAGGAATATGACGTCATCCTTCAGGCGCGCGACGAACAACGCGCCACCGTCGGCGACCTCGATAATCTGTACGTCCGTTCGGACAAGGACGGTGACCTGCTGCCGCTCTCGGCGCTGGTTCGCATCGAGGAGCGCGCCGGGCCAAACGAGCTGCGGCGCACCGACCGAATGCGCGCGATCGAGCTCGCGGGGTCTCTTGCGCCGGGCTACGCCCTCGGCGACGCCGTGAAGTACATGGAGCAGGTGATACGCGAGGAAGCTCCCGAGGCGCAGATCATCTACAACGGCCAGACCTATCAGTTGAAACAATCCGGCAGCACGTTGTGGATCACTTTCGCGTTCGCGCTGCTCGTGGTGTATCTGGTACTGGCTGCCCAGTTCGAGAGCTTTATCCATCCGGTGGTGATCCTGGTGACCGTGCCGCTCGCGATCACCGGCGCGCTTATCGGATTGTGGTTGTTCAATTCCACGATCAACATCTTCAGTCAGATTGGCTGCATCATGCTGATCGGCATCGCCTGTAAGAACGGAATCCTCATCGTCGAGTTGGCCAATCAGTTGCGCGATCGCGGTGTGGAGTTCGTTGACGCCGTCATCCAGGCCGCATCGGTGCGATTGCGCCCGGTCCTCATGACCAGCCTGTGCACGGCCTTCGGCGCCGTGCCGCTCATGCTCGCGCACGGCGCGGGCGCTGAAAGCCGCGAATCGATCGGCGCGACGGTTTTCTTCGGGACCGTGGTCTCGCTCGGGCTCACTCTCTACGTCGTGCCATCGCTGTATCTGCTGATCGCACGCAATACCCGCTCGCCGGAACACATGACGCGGCTCATCGATGCGCTGCTGGGTGGCCGTCCCGCACGTGGCACGCCGGCAACAGCGGAATCCGCGGCGGCGCCATCGGCGGAGCGCCCGTAAAGCCAAAACGCCACAGCGCGTTTGACATAAATGTGCCATTCGGCAGCCAAAGCGGCCGGCGCTGTCAACCCAAACCTGACCGATTAAGTCTTTGATCCTGATTGGATTAGGGCTCCCCTGGAGCGGCTGGAACGAGGGTCGCTGGTAGACTGGCGCCCGACCCGTTTTCCCCGTCCGTGACGATCTCCATGGCCCAGTCCCCGTACAAACAGCTCGAGCAGGAATGGAAACGCCTGCATGCATTCCGTGGTGCCATGGCCATCCTTCGATGGGACGCAGCGGTAATGATGCCGCGCGGCAGCGCCGATGTTCGCGGCGAGCAACTTGCAGCGCTCGAGACCGAATACCACGCGCTGGTCACCGCGCCCAGGATCACGCGCCTGCTCGACCGCGCCCAGGCCAATACCGGCGGTCTGGAGGACTGGCAGATTTCCAACCTGCGCGAGATGCGCCGCCAGCGTGACTTCGCAATTGCGACTCCCGTGGCGCTGGTTTCGCGCCTGGCAAAGGCCGCGTCCAAGGCCGAGGCCAAGTGGCTGCATGCGCGCGAGACCGGCAAGTTCGAAGACTTCGCGCCGCACCTCGAAGAAGTGGTGCACCTGGTGCGCGACAAGGCGCAGCTGCTGGGCCAGGCACGCAACCTCGCGCCGTATGATGCGCTGGTCGATGAGTTCAGCCCCGGGCTCACCTCCGGCGAGATCGACGCGATGTTCAAGTCGCTGGCGCGCCGCCTCCCGGGCCTGATCCGCGAAGTGCTCGTGCGCCAGGAGCAGCGACCGGTACTTCCCATCGTCGGCAAGTTCAGCGCCGGCAAGCAGCGCGCATTGGCACTCGAGATCATGAAGGCCGTGGGGTTCCCGTTCGATCGCGGGCGCCTCGACGAAAGCGAACACCCGTTCACCGAAGGTGTCCCGGGCGATGTGCGCGTCACCACGCGCTTCGATACCACCGAGCCGTTCTCCGGAATGCTCGGCGCGCTGCACGAAACCGGCCACGCGATGTACGACGTGGGCCTGCCGGCGGAATATTCCGACCAGCCCGTGGGCCGTGATCGCGGCATGGCCCTGGAAGAGAGTCAGTCGCTGCTCATGGAAATGATCGTGTGTCGCAGCCGTGGCTTCGTCCGCTATCTCAAGCCACTGCTGGAAAAACATTTTGGAGTTTCGGGTCCTGAATGGTCGGAGGAAAACCTCTACGCCCACCTGACGCGCGTGAAACGCGGCCCGATTCGCGTCGATGCCGACGAGCTCACTTACACGCTGCATATCCAGCTGCGTTATGAACTCGAAAACCAGCTGCTGTCCGGCGAACTGGCGGTGCGCGACCTGCGCGATGCCTGGAATTCCAGCATGGAGCAGCGGCTCGGCGTGAAACCGCAGAACGACCTCGAAGGCGTGCTGCAGGACGTGCACTGGGCCGTGGGATCGTTCGGCTACTTCCCTTCCTATGGGCTCGGCGCGGTCATGGCCGCGCAGTTCTACGAGGCGTTGCACGAAGCGGTGCCGGACGTCGAGACGCAGATCGCGCGCGGCGATTTCGGCGGCCTCATGGGCTGGCTGCGCGAAAACGTGCATAGGCACGGCGCGCGGGTCACCACGCAGGAGTTGCTCAAGCTGTCCACCGGCAAGCCGCTGTCAGCCGTCTCGGCACTGCGCTACCTCGAAGCGAAATATCTCGAACCCGAGTCGGTAGTCGGCAGCGCCGCGGCATGAGTCGCGGGCGCGTCGCCACATGAGCCAGTGGCGGGGCTGGCTGGTCGGCGCGATCAGTACAGTATTTTTTCTGGCGGCGCTGCTCGTGCCGCCGATGCCGCAGCCGCTGTCGTATCACGTGTTCGCCGACTGCCGCAGTTTCTTCGGCGTCGTCAATTTCTTCAACGTGGTATCCAACTTCCCGTTCCTGATCGGCGGCGTTCTCGGCCTGCAGCTCATCTGGAGCGGCCGCGTGACGTTCATCGATCCGCGGGAGCAGCTGCCGTATATCGTGTTTTTTCTCGGCGCGCTGCTCACGTGTTTCGGTTCGGCGTACTACCACGGTGCCCCTGACAACGCGCGACTGGTCTGGGATCGCCTGCCGATGACCCTGGGGTTCGCCGGCCTGGTGGCCGCGACCATTGCGGAGCGCGTGGATTCGAAGCTCGGCCGGTGGTCGCTGTGGCCGCTGCTGCTCCTCGGCGTGTTCACCGTCGTCTATTGGTACGGGAGCGAGCTTCGCGGCTCGGGCAACATCATCCCGTACGGCGCATACCAGGCCTGGAGCGTGCTGATCATCGTCTTGCTGTTGCTGGCCTATCCGGCGCGGCTTTACAGCCACGGCGGGCTGCTCGGCTGGGCGGCTGCGTGGTACGGCCTGGCCAAGGTGTTCGAAACTTTCGACCTGCAGATCTACCGGCTGCTCGGTTCCACGCTGAGCGGCCACACGATCAAACATGTGCTGGCGTCTTTCGCGGTCTTCGCCATCGTGCGCCAGTTGCGGGTGCGGCATAGAATTCCCCGCCCATGAGCGCCCAGCCGGAAAATATCCTCGATTCCCCAGAGGGGCTCGAAACTTCACCCGAGTGGCCTTCGCAGACCGCGAAGAAGCTCGGCGCACACCTGCGCGGCCTCACCGGCAAGGCCATCGAGGATTACCGCATGATCGCCGACGGCGATCGCGTCATGGTGTGCCTGTCGGGCGGCAAGGACTCCTACACTTTGTTAGACGTGCTGCTGTCCCTGAAGCGGTCGGCGCCCATAGATTTCGACCTCATCGCCGTCAACCTCGACCAGAAGCAACCGGACTTCCCGGCCGAGGTGCTGCCCAACTACCTGCGGGGCCTGGGTGTGCCTTTCCACGTGATCGAGCAGGACACCTATAGCGTGGTCAAGCGCGTCATCCCGGAAGGCAAGACCATGTGCGGGTTGTGCTCGCGCATGCGTCGCGGCGCCTTGTACCGCTACGCGGCGGAAAACGGCATCACCAAAATCGCGCTCGGGCACCACCGTGATGACATCGTCGAGACGTTGTTCCTCAACATGTTTCACGGCGGCCGCCTCAAGGCCATGGCGCCGAAGCTCAAGTCGGACGACGGCCGCCACATAGTCATTCGCCCGCTGGCGTATGTCGCCGAGTCGTTGATCGAGAGATATGCGCGTGCGCGGCAGTTCCCCATCATTCCCTGCAAGCTGTGCGGGTCGCAGGACAACGCGCAGCGCAAGGAGGTCAAGCGCATGCTGGCCGAATGGGAGCGGCAGTATCCCGGTCGCACCGAGTCGATCTTCTCCGCGCTGCGCAACGTGGAAGCCGCTCACCTGGCCGATCCGCGGGCTTTCGATTTTCCGGGGCTGGATGCCGAACGCACCCAAATCCCTGAATAAACCCATCGGCGAGTCGTACTGGGTGATCGAAGATCGCCTGCTGGCCGGAAGATATCCGGGTGGCAAGACGCCCAAGGAAGCCGAGCGCCGCGTGGCCTCGCTGATCGACGCGGGCTTCGACGCCTTCATCGACCTGACCGAGCCGGGCGAACTTCCGCCTTACGACCTCTATCTACCGGGCAGCGCGCTGTATGTGCGCAAACCGATCCCCGATCACGGAGTGCCCGGCGCGCCCGAATACATGGCCGGAATCCTGTCGGAGCTCGACGCGGCGCTCGCCTCCGGCCGGCGCGTGTATGTGCACTGTCGCGCAGGAATTGGCCGCACCGGCACGGTGATCGCCTGCCATCTCATCGAACAGGGGCTCAGCCCCGATGCCGCGCTGATCCGGCTCAACGAGCTGTGGCAGGGCAACGACCTCTCGGCCACGTGGTCCGACGTCCCCGAGACCGACGAACAGCACGAATACGTCCGCGCCTGGACGCCCGCGGCCGATCCCACGAAGCAGCCCGATGTCATGGATGCGGCGCGCACGCTGCGCGAGCGATTCCAGGGGGCCCTGGTCGGGCTGGCCGTCGGAGACGCACTTGCCGCGCACACGCAGTTCCGCAAACCGGGAAGCTTCGCCGCCGTGGGGGACCTGCTGGGCGGGGGTCCATTCGACCAGCCGCGCGGCGCCTGGACCGACGACACCGCCATGGCGCTGCTGCTGGCCGAAAGCCTGCTTGCACGCGAGGGCTTCGACGCGCGCGACCAGGTCGAACGCTACGTGCGCTGGCAGCGCGAGGGCTACGGAAGCGCGACCGGGCAGTGTGTGGGCATTTCCGCCAATGTGGCCCGGTCGCTGGCTACCGCGCAGTACAAGCGCCAGCCGTTCGCCGGTTCGCATGACCCGGGGCAACTCGACAAGGACCCGTTGTCGCGCATCGCGCCGGTGGCGATGTACTTCTTTGCCGACGCTTCGACCGCGGTAGCCAAGGCAGCCGAATCGGCCCGGGTCACCGCACAGGCGCCCATGGTTCTCGATTGCGTGCGGCTGCTGGCCGCCATGGTTCATCTGGCGCTTTCGGGTCGCGACAAGGCCACGCTCCTGCACCCGCCACGGGATCTGTGGGCGACGGCAAGCACCCGGCCGGAGGTTCTCGCCCTCTACGACGGGGCCTACGCGCACCGCATGCCTCCGGACATCACCGGCGGTGGTGGAATCTTCCAGGCGCTCGAGGCAGCCCTCTGGGCTTTCCACCGCACGGAATCCTTCCGCGAAGGAGCCTTGCTCGCCGCCAACCTCGGACGCGACTCGGATGTGGTGGCCGCGGCCTACGGTCAGATCGCCGGTGCCTATCACGGTGTGAGTGCGATTCCGGGAATCTGGCGTAACAGCCTGATGAAGCAAGAAGTGGTCATCGACAGCGCGGACCGGCTTCTCACTCATGCGCTCGTGACCCTCGGATCGTGATTCCGCAAGTCAATCGTCTCGCTTAAAGTGCTGGCCATGCCCTCCACGCGCACCTCCCGCGGAAGCCTTGCCAAGCGCTCGTGGACGCGGCTGTCTGACGAACAGCTGTTGGGCCTGCGGTTCTGCGATCTGAAACTCAAGATCGAGCGTTCACCGGTCGCCAAGCGCGTGCGCCGGCTCTACCGCGAGCTCGACAAGCGGCAGATTTCCTTTCGACCTCATGTGTGGCTCTCGGAAGAATGGTTTTCTCCCGATGGTGTGCCCGGCATCGCCGTGCCGTTCTACCTCGCGCATCCGCGCCTCGAACGGCTCGAGCGCCGCATGATGCGCAACGTGGAGGGAGGCAGTGCCGAAAGCGCCATGCGCATCCTGCGCCACGAGGCGGGTCATGCCATCGACACTGCGTACCGACTCCGCCGCCTCAAACGCTGGCGCGAGATTTTCGGGCCCGCTTCCCTGCCGTATCCCGACACCTATCGCGCGCGCCCCGGCAGCCGCCGCTACGTGCAGCACCTCGGCGAGTGGTACGCGCAGGCGCACCCTTGCGAGGACTTCGCGGAAACCTTCGCGGTCTGGCTCAAGCCCAATTCTTCGTGGCGGCGCACGTACGCGCAGTGGCCGGCGTTCCACAAACTCGAATTCGTCGACGAGCTGCTGGAGAAGGTCCGCGGCACGCGTGCCCCGGTGCGCAATCGCGAAGTCGTCGAGCCGCTGCGCGAGAACACGCACACACTCGCCGATCACTATCGCCGCAAGCTGCGTCGCTACAGCATGTACCGGCGCACGGTCACCGATCATCTCCTCGAACGCGTGTTCACCGCCGAGCGTCTTCGGCGCGCGTCGCGAGCGAGCACCTTCCTGCGCGCGCACAGCCTGCACCTGGTGAATGCCACGATGCGCGAGCTGCATGCCGAGCGATACAGCGTGGAGCAGATCCTGCGCATCGTCGTCGAGCGGGCCGACAAGCTCGGCGTGTGGGTGCGCGGCAGCCGGCGCGACGCGCTGCGCCACGCGCGCTGGATGCTGGTCTACCTGACGCGTCTGTACGCGCAGGGTGAAAGCCCGCGTCTTTCACTATGAAGCGACTGCGGACGCTGGTCGTCGTTCATTCCACGCTCGTACCACCCGACTCGCTCGAAGGGCACAGCGAAAAAGAAATCGAAGAGTGGCGTACCGAATTCGACGTGGTGTCGACTCTGAAGAAGTCCGGCCACGAAGTGCGCTGCCTCGGCATCTCCGACAGCGTCGAAGAGCTGCGCAGCGTGATCACCGAATGGAAACCCGAGATGGTGTTCAACCTGCTCGAGGAATTCGACGGCATCGTCACCTACGACCAGCACGTGGTCGCGTTCCTCGAGCTGCTGCGCCAGCCGTACACGGGCTGCAATCCGCGCGGCCTGCTGCTCTCGCGCGACAAGCCGCTGTGCAAGCAGTTGCTTTCGTATCACCGCATTTCGTCGCCGCAGTTCGCCGTGTTCCGCCGCGGCATCAAGCTGCGCCTGCCGCGCAAGATCAAATATCCGCTGTTCGTGAAGTCCACCACCGAAGACGCGTCGCTCGGCATCTCCCAGGCCTCCATCGTCACCGACAAGGCGCAACTCAAACAGCGAATCCAGTTCGTACACGACCAGGTGCAGACCGATGCGCTCGTCGAGGAGTACATCGAGGGGCGCGAGCTGTACGTGGGCGTGATGGGCAACGACCGGCTCACGCGGTTGCCGGTGTGGGAGATGAAGTTCGGGTCGTTGGCCGAGACTTCCGCGGGCATCGCCACGCGCCGCGTGAAGTGGGACAAGAAGTACCAGAAGAAACATGGCATCGACACGCACGAAGCGAAAGATCTTCCGCCCGCCGTGGTGGCGCGGCTCGACAAACTCTCGCGCCGTGTATTTCGCTCGCTGGGTCTTTCCGGATGCGCGCGCATCGACTACCGCATGAACGCCGAGGGGCAGATCTACGTCATCGAGGCAAACCCCAATCCCAACCTCGCGGCGGACGAGGATTTTGCGCAGTCGGCGCTGGCGGCCGGCGTGAGTTACCCGGAGCTGCTCGAGAAACTGCTTACGCTCGGCGCCGGTTATCAGGCAGAGTGGCGCGCGTACTACGGCTGATTTTCGCGGGAATTTCTTATGAAGTATTGGCCTATGAAGAACTGGTCGCATCGCGCCGTCGTCGGCACGTTTCTCCTGGCACTCGTTCCCGCACTCTCGGGCTGCATGGTCAGCGCAGCGGAAATGCAGGACAACATCACGAAGTTCAGGGCGTCCACCTCGGGCCAATACAAAAGTGAGGCCGGTGCAAAGTTATACATCGCGCCGGTGCGGGCCCGCATGGTCACCGACGAAGCGCTCTACCTCGAGCGCCACGATCCGAACGGCACCATCGTCGGGCGGCTGCTCAATGTTGAAGTGGCCGAAGACGGCAAGACGATCGTATTGCGTGCGCTCGTGTTCACGCAGGAGGGCCAGTGGCGCAACCTGCGTGAAAATCCCGAGCTGTTCACCGCACTGCTGCCAAAAGACGTGCGGCCTGCGGGCAAGTGCGACATCAAGCCGTCGAAAGACCGGGATTCGCTCACCTATTCGTGCGGCGGATCGCCGGTCGAGAACTTCACGCGCGTCACCGAATAGCGAAAGGCGGAGCGCCCCGCTATTTCGTGTGTGAGTCCAGCCAGTCGAGCACGGTGCCGTACCACTGAATGCTGTTGTTCGGTTTCAGCACCCAGTGATTCTCATCGGGAAAGTACAGCAGCCTGCTTTCGATGCCCAGGCGCTGCAGCGCCGTGAACGTGGCGATCCCCTGAGTGTCGGGCACGCGGAAGTCCTGCTCGCCATGGATGACAAGCATGGGCGTGCGCCACTGCTTCACGTGGTTGGCCGGGTTGAACCGCTCGTGTATCTCGGGCGTCTGGTAGTAGGGGCCGCCGTTCTCCCATTCCGTAAACCACAATTCTTCGGTGGTGTAGTACATCGACCGCGTGTCGAAGATGCCGTCGTGATTGACGATGCAGCGGAAACCGTCGGGCCAGTTGCCGGCGATCCAGTTCTGCATGTAACCGCCGTACGACGCCCCCAGCGAGCACGCACGCGTGCCGTCGAGCCAGGGAAATTTCTGCAGCGCCGCCGCCAGTCCTTTCTTCAGGTCTTCGAAAGGACGGTCGCCCCAGTGCTGGCTGATTGAATCGGTGAATGCCTGGCCATAACCCGGTGACCCGTGGAAATCGATGAATACCGTGGCGTAGCCGCGCGCCGCGAATGTCTGGGCATTCCAGCGCCAGTTCCAGTGGTTCTGGAAACTCACCTGCGGGCCGCCATGCACGATGAATGCAATGGGGTATTTCTTGTCACTGGCGAAGCCGGGCGGATTCACGAGATACCCGTACACGGTTTCGTTGTTCCAGCCCGGGAAACTGAACTGTTCGAAGCTGCCGAGCGTACGGTTCGCGAGCACTTCCGCGTTCGCGGTCGTGAGCCGTTGCCGCTCGGAATTGCCCGTCTGTAGATAGAGATCGGGCGGCGAGGCGAGATCGTGCCACAGCACCACCGCGCCGCGCTTCGCCGGCGCGAAATCGCCCACGTTGCCCTTGCCGGAGATCGGCGTCGCACGTCCCGTGGCGACGTCCACTGAAAACAGGGGCGTCTGCCCGAAGTCGCTCGCCGTCGCGAGCAGCGTGCGGCCGTCGCTCGCCAGCTCCAGGTGCTGCACCGAGCGGTCCCAGCCCGGTGCAACTTCGCGCACCGAGGCGCCGCTTCTTACCTTGATGCGGAAGCGGTCGGCTTCGAAGCCCGGACGGCTCATGGCGAGCCATGCCAGGTCGCCGTTTCGCAGGTACACGGGCTGCGTGTCCCACGCGGGATTGTCGGGAGTCAGATTCCGTGGGGCGGCGCCGCCATCCGAAGGCACTTCGTAGAGATCGAAATTCGTCGACCACGCCTCTTCGCGTCCCGCCACGCGCGCACTGAACACCACGCGCGAGCCGTCGGGGCTGAACCTGAACTCTTCATCGCCGCCGTCGGGCCTGGATGGCACATCCGCGTTGAGCGCGCGGCTCACGTTCACGGGCGGCCCGGCGCGGCCGTCGGCATTAACAGGCGCGACGAACAGGTTCGAGCGCAAGCCGGTGCTCCAGGTATCCCAGTGGCGCACGAACAGGCCGTCGAAGACACGTCCGGTTTCCTTTTTCTTGCCCGCCGCGTCGAGCCGCTCCCGGGTGCACTTCGCGTCGACGCAATCCGGGAACACTTCCATGCTGAGAGCGATGCGTCGGCCGTCCGGTGAAAACCGGAACGTGCCCACTTCGAGCGGATAGTCGGTGATCTGCACGGCTTCGCCGCCGGTCAGCGGCAGGCGCCAGATCTGCTGTGAGCCGGTACGCGACGAAAGAAAATAAACGCTGCTGCCATCCACCTGCCAGCGCGGATGTGCGTCGTTCGACGAATGTTGTGTCAGCTGCCGTGGCTTCGGCTTCGCGTTCGTGAGATCCAGGAGCCACAGGTCGGTGCGGCCGCGGTTGGCTTCGAGATCGGTCGTGCGCTGCACGTACACCACGTAACGGCCATCCGGTGACACCTGCGGATCGCTGACGCGGGTCAGCATGTTGAGGTCGGTGGGGGTCAGGGCGCGCGAGGGGGCATCGGCAGCTCCCGCCTGCGCGCTCCCCGCCAACACCGCTGCAATGCACATCCAGGACTTCATGACGATCTCCGGTAGTTAGTCTTTTGCTAGCAGCCGATTTCGGATGCTTCGATGATCCAGCTCTCGGCCGCCGCCGCCGCCAGCCATTCGAGCATGTGCTCATCGGCGAGCACGGTGGCCATGTACGCCGCCGTGTCGTCGCGCACCGTGGCGCCATAGGTGCGCAGGCGCAGGACCACGGGCGCGTACATGGCGTCGGCCACGCTGAAGTCGCCGAACAGCCAGGGCCCGCCGGCGCCGAACCGGGCCCGGCAATCGGCCCACAGGTTCTCGATGCGGGCGATTTCCGCCGAGCGTTCGGGATTGGGCGCGGTCCTGCGGCCGGTGGCTCGGGCGTTCATGGGCCATTGTGAACGCAGGATCGAGAATCCCGAGTGCATTTCGGCGCACGCGGCGCGCGCTATGGCGCGTGCTTCGCGCGCCCGGGGCCAGCCGCGGCCCGCGAGCTCGCATGCGTACTCGCAGATTGCGAGCGAGTCCCACAGCAGCAGCGCGCCATGCCTCAAGACGGGCACGCGCCGTGTGGGGCTGGCGGCCGCGACGTCTCGTGCGAATTCCGGCGTATCGAGCGGCATGACGCGCTCGGCAAAATCGAGACCGACGTGCTTCATGAGCAGCCATGGACGCAGCGACCACGACGAGTAGTTCTTGTTGCCCATGGTGAGCAGGATTTCGTCCAAGCGGTTTCCCCCGTTAACATGCACGCCATGTCCATTGGCGCAATCCGCGCAATCTGCTTCGACCTCGATAACACGCTCTGGGAAATCGAGCCGGTACTGAATCGCGCGGAGCGCATTCTCGCCGATTGGCTCGAGCGCCGATACCCACGGATTCGCGAACGCTTCACTGCCGCCGAAGTGCTCGAGGTGCGCGCCGCGCTGCTCGTCGAACAACCGCACCAGGCGCACGACTTGTCGTTCCTGCGGCGTGAAACCATCGCGCGTTGCGCGACCGAGGTGGGTTACAAGCGGGACATGGCCCACGAAGCGTTCTCGGTCTGGCACGCCGCGCGCAACCAGGTCGAGCCATATGCCGAGGTCATTCCGGCACTCGAAAAACTCAAGGCGCGTTTCCGGTTAGCGAGTTTAAGCAACGGCAACGCGGACCTGAAAGTGATCGGACTCGCGCACCATTTTGAAGTCACCTTGAGCGCTGGCGCACTGGGATACGCCAAGCCGGATCCGCGCGCCTACACCGCGCTCGCGGAGGCGCTGACACTCAAACCCGCGGAAATACTGTTTGTAGGCGACGAACCGCATGCCGATGTGGCCGGTCCACGGACAGCTGGCATGCAAACTGTATGGGTGAATAGAGGTGGTGTTGTTTGGCCCGACGCGTTGCCCGCGGCGGATGCCAGCGTCACCGACCTCGCCGGGCTTACGGCGCTGCTCACCCGGAACCTGTAACCAGGAACTGTGAACTGCGCACCGTCCGCCCGGACGTAGTTAGCAGTGTGCACCGGTTGCTGCCAGCGGGTGCGCGCCTGGTAGCGTAAAACCGGTTCATGCGTCACGGAACCGGCGCTGCCAAAGCGCTCAACTGGAAGTCGCCAGGCGCCGATGAATTGAGTGCAGTCATTCGACGGGGTGAACAATGGCCATACAGCCGGTTGCGAGCCTTAAGGAATTCTTCCGCGACGCGTTGCACGACGCGCTGTCGCATCAACACGTGGCGGTCGAAGGTGAGACCGAGCACTACGTGGTGAATGTGCTGACGCTGTTCTCCGACGCCGACGCGCTCTACGAGCGCCAGTCGTACAACGAGGCGCGCCACGCCGATTCCCGCCGGCAGCTGAAACCGCTGGCGATGATGTTGGGCGAGGCGCTCGAAGCGCCCACCAGCGAAGCCCGTTTCCGCGGCCTGCAGCGCCTCGGTGACGTGTCGCTGTTCATCGCCGGATTCTTCTCCGCGGGTTTCGCCCGCAAGCTGGTCGACGTGGATTACCACATCGCCATGGGCGGACAGGCCTATGGCGCGCTGGCCGAGAGTTGTCCGCCCGCGCGTGCCCGGACCCTGCGCCAGGTATTCGCGGAGCTCGCCGCAAAATTCCAGCCCATGGTCGACGCGCTCAACGAGATCAGCGAAACCGCCTATCAACATTCGGACCAGGATCGCCTGCGCTTGTACGAGCTGTGGGTGAAGACCGGAAGCGAGCGCTCCCGCCAGCTGCTGCGCAAGCTTGGCCTCGAGCCCGCACCCGCTGCGCGAAGTCTGCTGTCGCACTGACATGAACGACGCCACTCTCTCTTCGCTGCAGGGTGCGCTAACTGAAATCTACGATCTGCCGGCGACACCGGACGTGCGTGATTTTCTGCTGACCGATCGTGCCCGGCTCTCCGCCGTGGGCGGCCCGCGAGCGAGCGACGAACAGCTCATCGTCGCGGAAGAGGGCGATACCCTTTCGTTGGCGCTGTACATCGATGCGGCGGTGCTCGAAAGGCTCGAGCGTTGCGATCCGTTTGCCGGGCTCACGCAGCACAACCTCGCCGACTATCTCACCGTGGCCGAGGGGGTCAGTCATTTCGTCTATGTCGCCTGGAACACCGGCTACGACAAGCCGGTCACCCTGCTCGAGCTCGAGCTGCAGGCGGAGGTCGACAAGTACGTGCTCTGCGCCTGGCTGCTGCGCAAACAGGGCGCCGGCCGCTTTCCGCGCGAGCTGCATCGAATCCTGTTTGAACGGGCGCACGTGGACCCCGTGGCCGCCGCCGGGCGCATTGGCCTGTACCACACGGCGTCTGACTACGCGGCGCGCTTCTGCCGGCGCGTGGCCGCGCTGCTCGAGCGCAAGCGAAATGGCGTTGCGCGCGACCTCATGGCCGAGTTAAGGCGTTTCTATCGATGGGGGAATGTGCGCAAGATGCATCACATCGAGCGCTACGCCTGAACTCGTGTGAAAAGGCGCCTGCGGCGCGCTATTCGACGTCGTGGTCGTCCTGGGACTTTCGCTCGTCAAGCTCGCGTTTGAGCTTGATCCACTCGCCGAGCTTGCGCAGGTCGCGTTTGACCGGCGGCTTCCTGGACTCGGGAATGTGTGCTGCGCCGACGCGCGCATACGGATCGAATCCGCCCGCACGTTTGCGCTCCACCGTGAGCTTCGCGTTGTCGCCGCGGGGCGGGGTCGACTCGATGGACAACGGTGCGCGTTCGAGCGGTACGCCTGCGTAACCGGCGTCGATCCATTCGACGCGCGCGTTACCACGATCGTCGTGAACGATATGAGACACACGGCGCCGGTTGGCCGCCTGCGGGGGTTTGCTGTTCGAATTGTTATCTGACACAGCCCAAGTATGACTGACCTGACGTTTCCCCGGTTTGACATAGCGACCATTTCGGTCACCTCGAATCACGGCCTGTGAGGCGCTTCACGCAATTTTTCGGCGTGCCGCGGCTCGCAGAATTCCAATGATGGTCTTGGCGTCGTTGAGCTCGCCGCTGCGTGCTTTGGCGACGGCGTCTTCGAGCGGCCACCATTCGACCTCGAACACCTCGCCGTCCTCCGGCGCCGATTCCACCGGTGTCAGGTCCGTGGCCAGGTAGAGATGGATCACTTCCGTGAATACGCCGGGCGAGCTGAAATAGGCGCCGAGCGATTCCCACTGCCGGGCCGATATCGCGGCTTCCTCCGCGAGCTCCCGCTGCACGGTGACCTCGGGCGGTTCGTTGGGTTCGAGCTTCCCCGCCGGCAGCTCGTAGATGTAGCCGCCGGCCGCGTGGCGAAACTGGCGCAGCAGGCATACACGGTTGCCGGCATCGATGGCCACGGCTGCCGCGCCACCCGGATGACGGACGATCTCGAGGGGCAGGCGCACGCCATTGGGCAGGTCCACGGTGTCGACGCTCACCTTGATGACGCGTCCTTCGAAAATTTCCTTGCGATCGAACAGCATGGCACGAGTGTACTCGCCGTCACGTACGGCGGGTCCCACAGTAGTAAGGCGATGGCGGAAGAGTTGTTTGTCGCGCTCGATGCGTCCGCACAACAGGCATGGTGATGCTTGTACCGGCCGGCGGCCCGCGCTCATAATCGCCGCACCCCGTGTCCGGTCCCGCTCGCGGGGCAAATCGAGATCAAAAAGGCGTCACATTCCGGCCAGATACCGGCGTGACGGCCGTCACGGCTTCCGGGGAGCCGGTCCTAAGATCAACCGCCATTCATATATTGTTGTATTGATGTCCACGGCCGAACAACTCGGAAGTCTGAACGCTCCGCAACGCAAGGCGGTGACTTACGGTGAGCCTCTTCCCGGCGGGAAGGGCTTTCGCGCAGGTCCGCTGCTGATCGTCGCCGGTGCGGGTACTGGCAAGACCAACACGCTCGCGCATCGCGTGGCACACCTTGCAATGAGTGGCGTCGACCCCGCGCGCATCCTCATGCTGACGTTCACGCGGCGCGCCTCCATCGAGATGAAGCGCCGCGCCAACGAAATCATGCGCGAAGCCTTCGACGAGAAGCTCGGCGGCGGCAAAGCGCAGGCGATTTCGCAACGGCTCACCTGGGCCGGCACGTTCCACTCCATCGGCAACCGGCTGTTGCGCCACTACGCCAAACACGTGGGTCTCGACCCGGCTTTCAGCGTGCTCGATCGCTCCGATTCGGCCGACCTGA
>DASQJS010000019.1:0-5269 GCA_035630995.1 Steroidobacteraceae bacterium
ACGCGCGACGTCCGCTGACATCTTCGTGATGACACCCTGACGCGGTGATGTGTGCAGGAACAGCTTGGTGCCGTCGGCGCCGGCGGCGATGTTTGCACGGACCGCGGCCCTGGCCTCATCGGCGGTGCGCGGCTGATGCAGACGAGCCAGCACCTGCGGCGGGAGATCGTTGATGTAGCTGGGAATGCCGTCGGGTGGAAACAGTCCGAGACCCACCGTGAAAATGCGCGGGCCCCGAATCTCGCCCTTCTCCACACGGGCGCGCAAAGCGAAGGTGTTGGCCTGGTCCGAGGTGGTGTCGAACACCGTGGTGAAGCCGTACCGCGTCAACATGTCCTCGAGAGATTGCGCCAGTTCCGCGGCAGGCTTGTGAGCCGCGTCAGCCCAACGCGGCTCGATGAAATGAACATGACTGTTCTGGAAACCGGCAGTCAGCACGCCGCCGTTGCAATCCGACGTTCGTGTCGACTTCGGAATTTTGGCCGGATCGTTTTTGCCCGCGTAGGTGATGCGGCCGTCACGCACGACGACGATGCCGTCTTTGATGGGCGCAGCGTATGGAGTGGGATAGATTTTCGCGGCGTGGATGACCCAGCTATTTGCGGCCAGCGCTGGCAGAGCTATGCCCAGCGCGACGAGGAACCACAGGGACACGAAGACGCGCATGTGCTCAAGAGGGGACAGATCTATTTTTGCCGAAGACGGCAAAAAAAGATCAGTCCCCGGGGTCCCCCATCAGTCAGAACCGACGCTCTTGAGTTCTGGACGCGGTGCCTTCACCGGGATCAGCTTGGCGCGGATCTGGTTTTCAATTTCCTTGGCAATCTCCGGGCGTGCCTTCAGGAAATCGCGAGCGTTGTCTTTGCCCTGGCCGATGCGCTCGCCGTTGTAGCTGTACCAGGAACCGGACTTCTCGACGATGCCCTGGGCAGAGCCCATGTCGATGATCTCGCCTTCGCGCGAGATGCCCATGCCGTACATGATTTCGAACTCGGCCTCGCGGAACGGCGGCGCGACCTTGTTCTTGACCACTTTGACGCGAGTCTGGTTGCCGACCACTTCTTCACCATTCTTGATGGCGCCGATGCGGCGAATGTCGAGGCGAACCGAAGCGTAGAACTTGAGCGCGTTGCCGCCGGTGGTGGTTTCCGGGTTGCCGAACATGACGCCGATCTTCATGCGGATCTGGTTGATGAAGATGACCATGGTGTTCGAGCGCGAGATGTTGCCCGTGAGCTTGCGCAGCGCCTGCGACATGAGGCGCGCGTGCAGGCCCATTTGCGGCTCGCCCATTTCGCCTTCGATTTCGGCCTTCGGCGTGAGCGCCGCAACCGAGTCGATGACGACGAGGTCGACCGCGTTGGATCGCACGAGCATGTCGGTGATTTCGAGGGCCTGCTCACCCGTATCCGGCTGAGAGACGAGCAACTCGTTCACGTTGACGCCGAGCTTTTCGGCATACGAAGGATCGAGCGCGTGTTCCGCGTCCACGAACGCGGCGGTGCCGCCGAGCTTCTGGATTTCCGCGACGACCTGCAGAGTGAGCGTGGTCTTGCCGGAAGATTCCGGCCCGTAGATTTCAATGACACGGCCACGCGGCAGACCGCCGATGCCGAGCGCGATGTCGAGGCCCAGCGAACCGGTGGAGACTGCTTCGACGTCGTAAGACGCGGCCGCATCGCCAAGACGCATGACCGAACCCTTGCCGAATTGTTTCTCGATCTGGCCGAGCGCGGCGCCAAGCGCCTTCTTGCGGTTTTCATCCATCGCTGAATCCCCTTGTCTTTGCGTGCGAGTTTTGATGGAAAAAATTTAGCACAAGCTCCTGTATAAATACACAGCTATTTCTATTCGAAACACTGAGAATTTCAGTCATACAGTGGCCAACAATCGACAGCACTGTATATCGAGACCTCGCCTTCGCGGCGACTCGACATCAACACGAATTTGTCAGCGCTCATCACCATCGGTGGCACCAGCGGCAGCGGCAATGGCACCGTCGCAACCCGCGCCGCGGCAATCTTTCGCGCCAGCGTGAGATGCGCGCGGAACGGTTTGATGTCCGGCGCAAATCCGGCGGCAACCGCGGCTTCACCCAGCGCGATAGCAAGCTCACTCGCCGCCGACGAATCCCGGGAAGACGTCGCGCAAAGAATCTTCGGCGTCTCCCAGTATTCGAGCGCGTCGAACCGCAGCCGCACGGGCCGGCCGCGAATGCTCGCTGCCGCTGCGCGCAATGCATCGACCCGCTCCTCTTCTATGGCGCCGATGAAACACAGCGTGGCATGCAGATTCTGCGCGGGTACTGTCCGCGCCTCGAGCTGCGCGACGAGCGGAGCCACATGCGCCGTAAGGGCTGTGTTCTGTTCGAGCGTCGGTTGAAGCGCAAAGAACAACCGAAGCATGTTCAGACGTGATTTGGCAGCGCGCGCAGGAGCTTGAGCGCGTATTCGACCGCCTGGCGGCGCACGGCATCGCGATTGCCGGCGAACTGGATGAGATGCCCCTGGCACTCGAGACGGTCTTCCTGCTTGTACGCCAGCGCGAACCACACGGTACCCACCGGTTTTCCTGGCACGGCGCCGCCGGGGCCGGCGATGCCGCTGACCGCCAGCGCCACATTGGCGCCAGTGCGCGCAATGGCGCCTTCGGCCATGGCGCGCACGACGGCGTCGCTGACCGCGCCATCGCTCTCGATGAGTTTCTCCGGCACCCCGAGATCCCGCGTCTTGGCCGCGTTCGAATAACAGACGAATCCGCAGTCAAACCACTCGGAGCTGCCTTCGATGTCGGTGGCGAGTTTGGCGATCCAGCCGCCGGTGCAGGATTCGGCGGTGACGAGCCGGCGGGCCGCGCGGTGCAGCTGCGCCCCGGCTTCGCGGGTCAGTGCCGCGAGCGCGGCGTCGTTGGGTACGTTCACGCCGCGATTCTCGCATCGTTCCAATCCGTGCGGTTCCTTTGCAGCGCCCCATTTCGGCCAGTGCTAAGAAGGCGCGGGCTCAATCTCCCCAAACAAGGAAAAACCGATGAATACTCTTTACGACCCCAAGCGCATGACTACGTACGGGATCATCGCCATCATCCTTGGGATTCTCGCGATGGCGGCCCCGGTGGTTACCGGGCTCTCGATCGCGCTGCTCGTCGGAATCCTCGTCATGGTCGGAGGCGTGGTCCGGCTCGTCTGGGCCTTCCAGGCCGGCAGCGTCGGCGAGGGCATCCTGAAATTCGTATTGGCCGGGTTGACCCTGGTCTGCGGTCTGCTCATGGTGGCGAATCCGCTGTTCGCTTCCGGCTTACTGACCATCCTGCTTTCGCTGTATTTCATCGTGGACGGCGTAGCCGAGATTGCGGTCGGCCTCGGAACCAAGCGCGGATGGTTCATCTTCGCGGGCGCCGTTTCGATTCTGCTCGGGGTCCTGCTCTGGGCGCAGTTCCCGCTCTCCGGCGCCTGGGCGCTCGGAATCCTGCTGGGCATCAAGCTGCTGTTCATCGGCCTGGTCATGATCATGGGTGGATCGGCCGCACGGTCGATGGCCACCGGCTAGTACAATTCTCCCGCTGCGTCCTCGTTGACGGACGCAGCGGGAGAACGATGGCAAACGACAAATTGACGGGCGGTGCGGCGGGAGCCGCTTCGGGCCACACCCCCATGATGACGCAGTACCTGCGCATCAAGGCCGAGCATCCGGGCTCTCTCCTCTTCTATCGCATGGGCGATTTCTACGAGCTGTTCTATGACGACGCCCGACGCGCCGCCAGGCTCATCGACATCACGCTCACCTCTCGCGGCCAGTCCGCGGGCGAACCCATTCCGATGGCCGGTGTGCCGTATCACGCGGTCGAGACCTATCTCTCGCGTCTGGTGCGCAAGGGTGAATCGGTCGCCATCTGCGAGCAGATTGGCGACCCGGCGAAATCCAAGGGTCCAGTCGATCGCCAAGTCGTACGCGTGGTCACTCCGGGCACCGTCACCGACGACGCGCTGCTCGAGCAGCGCCGCGAAACCCTGCTGGCCGCGGTGTCGCGGCGCGCTGGAAAAGACGGCGTGGTTTTTGGACTTGCCTGGCTCGACCTGGCCGCCGGCCGCTTTTCGGTGCTCGAGGCGGACGGCGACGCCGCGCTCGAAGCCGAACTCGAGCGGTTGAAGCCCGCGGAGTTGCTGGTTCCGGAAGATCATGCGCGCGAGATCGGGGTGATCACCCACGGTGAGCAACGCGTGCGCCCGCCGTGGCACTTCGAATTCTCGAGCGCCTCACGGCTGCTCACCGATCAACTGGGCACGCTCGACCTGCGTGGTTTCGGCGCCGACGACCTGCCGCTCGCCATCTCGGCCGCGGGTGCGCTGCTGCAATACGTTCGCGAGACACAGAAAACCGCTCTGCCGCACATCACGACGCTCGCCGTCGAAGAACGGCGCGACACGCTGCACCTCGATGCCTCCACACGCCGCAATCTCGAGATCGACGTGTCGTTGTCGGGCCAGGACTCGGCAACGTTGTTTGCGCTGCTGGATTCCACCGTCACCCCCATGGGCTCGCGCAACTTGCGCCGCTGGCTCAATCGTCCGCTCACCGACCAGCAGGAGCTGCGCCGGCGTTACCAGGCGATCGCCTTGTTGGTCGACGCGCGGCGCTTCGAAGCCTTGCGTGAACCGCTGCGCGCCATCGGCGACGTGGAGCGCATCCTCGCGCGCGTGGCCCTGCGCAGCGCGCGGCCGCGCGACCTCACCAGCCTGCGCGCGTCCATCGCCGCGCTGCCGGCGCTGCGCGCCAGCCTCAAGCGCATCGAGGCGCCGCTGGTCGTCGAACTCACGGCCGCCGTGGGCGAACACGCCGACGTCCTGACACTGCTGCAGCAGGCCATCGCCGAAGAACCGTCGGTGTTGCTGCGCGACGGCGACGTGATCGCGACCGGCTACGACGCGGACCTCGACGAGCTGCGGCGCATCGCCACGCACACGGACGAATTCCTGCTCGAGCTCGAACGCCGTGAACGCGACCGCTCCGGCCTCTCGTCGTTGAAGCTCGCCTACAACCGCGTCTCGGGCTTCTATATAGAAGTGTCGCGTTCGCAGGCGGACAACGTCCCCAAGGACTACATCCGCCGCCAGACCGTGAAGAACGCCGAACGATTCATCACACCCGAGCTCAAGGGCTTCGAAGACAAGGTGCTGGGCGCGCGCGAGAAGTCACTGGCGCGCGAGCGTGAGATTTACGAGACGGTGCTGACGCAACTCACCGACCGCCTCGCCGCGCTGCAGGTCACGGCC
>DASQJS010000020.1:0-18964 GCA_035630995.1 Steroidobacteraceae bacterium
ACGACGTCAACGAGATCCTCATCGAAGCGCACGAACACGAGAAGGAGGGCCTCGAAGCGTATTACCACCTGCTCAAGCTCGTCGAGGGCAAGAGCATCCTGCTCGAGGAATACGCGCGTGACCAGATCGCGGCCGAGGAAATGCATCTCGCGGATATCCGCAAGATGATGCGCAAGCCAGGGTCCATCAAATAACTAGCTAACTACCGTCGGCGGCTACGGCGTCGCGCTCGAGAAAACGCAGCGACCACTCGAGCGGCGTTTCCGCGTCGTGTTGATAAGCGCGCCGCCAGGCGGGCGGCGCCGTTTCCCGCCAGCAGCGCATCGTCGAGCCGCCGATCAGCACCACGGGACCCGGCATCAGTTCGAAACCCCGCGCGCTCGCGAAATTCTCGACGCTCGACGGACTCCAGAAGCAGAATCCGAGCGGTGCCTGAGCCAGGGATTCGGACGTCCGCAAGGCGCCGAGCTCCTGCGCGAGATTGCCGGGCGCCACGGTTGAATAGACCGCCTGCGTATGCACGCGCAGGCGCTGTGACAGCGTGGCCACCGCTGCCTGGTGCTCGGGCTGGCGCAGGGCGGCATCACTGGTGGGATAGAACACTTCCGCGCCGTCCGGAATGGCCGTTGAATCGTTCACCGCCTGGGCCAGCTCGCGCGCGCCGCCTGACGCGGAGAGGCGCACCTTGATGCCGCGCGCCTCGAGCGTCGCCGAGGTCGTCGGTGCAATTGCAGCAACCGTGATGCCGTGGGGTACGTCGATGCGCGCTGCCGCAGCCCGGCTGGTGACGAACAGCACCGCGGCGCCGTCGGCGCCGATGCGTCGCAACTCGGGCCAGTCGCGCCACTGATGCTCGATGCAGGAAACCGCAAGCGCGCGAAAGCCTTGCCGACGCAGCTGAATGACCAGGCTGTCGGCGTGCGGCTGCGACTTCGTGACGATCCAGGTGTATGCCAACGCGAACTCCGTCATGAATGTTAGCCCTCATGCCCGGCCAACGCTTCGAGCGTGACACAGCTGTGACAGTTGAGGCTCGTGTCCGCCGTACGCTTTCACTTGATTTAAATGGAGTTTATCCACGATGCATTCGCGTGAGCGATTTCTGGCGGCGCTGCGCGGCGATGCGCTCGACCGGCCTCCGGTGTGGCTGATGCGCCAGGCCGGGCGCTACCTTCCGGGCTATCGCGCACTTCGCGCCGAACACAGCTTCTGGGATGTCTGCCAGAACCCGGAGCTGTCGACGCGCGCCGCGCTCGAGCCGCTCGATCGCTACCAGCTCGACGCCGCAATCGTGTTCTCCGACATTCTCGTGGTACCGCTCGCCATGGGTCTCGGAGTCAGCTTCGGGCCCGGCGAAGGTCCGCGCATCGCGAAACCGCTGCGAAGCGGAGCCGACTATGACGCCTGGCAGCTCGACGGCGTGCTTTCGCGCATCGCCTATCTCCCGCGCGCCGTGGCGCATCTGAAAGAAACGCTCAAGGATCGCTACGGTATCCTCGGCTTCGCCGGAGCACCGTTCACGCTCTTCGCCTACTGCGTCGAGGGCGGTGGCAGCGACGATTTTCGCGAAGCCCGCACTCTGATGCATCGGGATCCGGCACTCGCCCGGCGTGCGCTCGCCACCATTGCGGACGTCGTCGCCGATCTGCTGCTGGCGCAGGTGGACGCGGGCGCCGATGCGGTGCAGTTGTTCGATTCCTGGGGCGGCCTGCTCGCGCCCGATGAATATCGCGACTTCGCCCTGCCGGCCCTGCAGCGCATCACCGCGAAGCTCAATGCACGCAAGGTGCCCACGCTGCTGTTCGTGCGCGGCGGGCATCACCTGTTGCCATTACTCGGCGAAAGCGGCGTTACCGGCTTCTCGCTCGATTGGCGCACCGAATGGCAGGTGGCGCGCGACATGTACCCCAAGCACCTGCTGCAGGGGAACATCGACCCCGTGTTGTTGTTAGGCAGTGCCGATGTCATCCGCTCGCGCACGCGTGAACTGCTCGAGACCATGAAAAGAACCACTGGCGGCCGCAGTTGCATCCTCAATCTCGGCCACGGCATCCTGCCCGGCACGCCACCGGAGACGGTGGCAGCGATGGTGGAAACCGCCGTGGAATTCAACTGACGCCGCCATGATCCCGCTGGCTCTCGTCGGCATGAGTTATCGCGAGGCGCCCTCGGCGGTGCGCGCGGCGCTCTCCGTGTTCGATTCCGACGCGAGCGGACCGTCGAAGCAATTGCTCGATGCGGCAGAAATCACTGGCGTCGTGCGCATTGAAAGCTGCGCACGAGTCGAGTGGGTGCTGGCGTCCGAGCGGCCGTCCTGGGCCGCGGAATTGTTCAGCGCCGCGCTCATCGGCGCCACGGAAAATCCTGATCATGTTCGGCCGCGCGTGCGGCACGGTGCCGCGGCGGTAGGTGGACTTCTGCGCGTCGCCGCCGGGCTCGATTCCGTGGCGCAGGGCGAGCACGCCATCGGGAATCAGGTGCTGCGCGCCTTCGAGCGCGCGCACGAGGCCGGCACGGTGTGTCGGAGCTTGCATGTCGCGTGGCGCGGCGTCGGCGACCTGCTGAACCGGGCGCGCCGCATTCTTCCGCAGGGCCGCACGGGTGGCGTGCAGGCGCTGGTGATGCAGCGGCTCACTTCCGTGCCGCGAGACGCGCCAATCGCGGTATTCGGGCTCGGTGAAATCGGTCAGGCCATGCTGCGGGCCCTGGCGGACGCGGGATTCACCGCTGTCGAGAGCTTCAATCGCGCGAGCATGCGGGCATTTGAAGGTGCCGTGCAGCGCGTGGATACGCTGATCGTCGCGAGCGGCGCACCGCACGCCTGGCTCAAGTTGCCGCCGGCCGCCGGAATCAGGCAGGTGTTCGATCTCGGCAGCCCGCTGCAGATCGTCGCTGCACCGGGCTGGCGGGTGACCGCGCTCGACGAATTGTTGGACGGCAATGGCGCGGTGTTGCCGGAAGCGGAATTCGCCGCGCTCGAAATGGAATGCGCCGGAGTCGCGGAGAAGATCTGCCAGACATTGCTCGCGCCGCCGCCGAGCGACACACTCGCGGCGATGACCGCCATGCGCACCGAATTCATGCAAAACAAACTACCCGCGTTGCTCGAAGGTATGCCGCCGCAGCGCGCACGCAAGGTGACCTCCGAGGTCAATGCCATGCTTCACCAGTTCATCTCGGCCGCGAGGCGCGACGCGCAATGAATCTTCGCAACATCGGCAGCCGCGGCAGCGACCTGGCGCTGTGGCAATCCCGCACGGTTCTCGCATCGCTGCGCAACGCGGCGCCCGCGGCCGACTGGGAGACGGAGATCACCGTCATCGCCACGCGTGGCGATCTCGATCAGTCGCCGCTGCTGGTCGGCAAGATGGAGAAGGGCTTCTTCACGCGCGAGCTCGAGCTCGCGCTGCTCGATCGCCGCATCGACCTCGTGGTGCATTCGCTCAAGGACCTGCCCACGGCCGAACCCGAAGGGCTTTCGAATCGCACGATATTGCCGCGCGCCAGCGCCGCCGACTGGCTGCTGGTGCGGCATGAATTCTACGCGGAGCGCGATGATGGCTTGCTGCCGCTCGCGGCCGGCGCTCGCGTCGGCGCTTCGTCGCTGCGTCGCGGCGCCTTGTTAGGCCGCTTCGCTCCGCAGGCGGTCTCCGTACCGTTGCGCGGCAACGTGCCAACGCGTCTGCGCAAGCTCGGCGATGGGCAAACCGTGGATGCCATCGTGCTGGCGGCTGCCGGGCTCACACGCCTGAAGCTCGATCTGTCCGCGTTCGCGGTAGTGGAGTTGCCACCCGAGTGGTGGATCCCCGCCCCCGGCCAGGGAGCGCTGGCGGCGCAATGCCGTGCCGGCGACCAGGAAATCGAAGACCAGATTGCCCTGCTGGCTGATGCGGATTGCATCCGGGCGACGCGCTGGGAACGGGAGTTCCTGCGCGTCATCGAGGGTGGCTGCTCGACGCCATTCGGCTGCTTCGTGGCCGGCGATCGCGCGCATCTGGGAATTGCCACCGAGCGCGGCTGGGCGGCGCACAGTATCGACCTACCAAAAGACTTGTTAGAGGTTTCAGAACGTGACTCATTCATCCGCAACGCCGTCGCCGCCTGTCAGCCACATATCATTAACCCTCGCACGATCAGCCGAGCTCTACGCGCGCGCTGAGGCGCTGATTCCGGCGGGCGTTTCGAGCCCGGTGCGCGCTTTTCGCAAGGTGGGCGGCACGCCTGTCTTCTTCCGTCAGGCGCAGGGTGCCCATGTCACCGACGAAGACGGCAATCGCTATCTCGATTTCTGCATGGCATGGGGGCCGCTGATCCTGGGGCACGCGCATCCACGCGTGGTCGAGGCGGTGCAACGCGCCGCGGCTGACGGTCTCGCGTTCGGTACCGCGCATCGCGCCGAAGGCGAGCTCGCGGAGCGCGTACTCGCGGCGTATCCGTACGCGAAGCTGGTGCGCTTCGTGGTCAGCGGGACCGAGGCGGTTGCCACCGCCGTGCGAATCGCGCGCGCGTCCAACGGTCGCCGGCGAATCCTCAAGTTCGATGGTTGTTACCACGGACACGTGGATTCGCTCATGGTGAAAGCGGGCAGCGGCGTCATCACGCAGGGTCTCGCCGACAGTGCCGGAGTACCGGCGCAGGTGGCCGCCGATACGCTGGTCATTCCGCTCGGCGACATCGCTGCGCTCGAACAGGCGTTCAAGGAACAGGGCAAAGACATTGCCGCGGCCATCATCGAACCGCTGCCGGCGAACAACGGCCTGCTGCAGCAGTCGCGCGAATACCTGCAGCGCCTGCGCGACCTGACTCGCGCGAATGGCACCGTCCTCATCTTCGATGAGGTAATTACCGGCTTCCGCTTCGGTTATCACGGTTACGACAAGTTGCTGGGCATCGAGCCGGACCTCACTACGCTGGGCAAGATCGTCGGCGGCGGACTGCCGGTGGCCGCAGTGCTGGGACGGCGCGAGCTCCTGGCGCAACTGGCGCCACTGGGGCCGGTGTACCAGGCGGGCACCATGGCGGGCAATCCGGTGTGCCTGGCTGCCGGAATTGCGACGCTGGCGGAACTGGCCGAAGGCGGCGCCTACCGGCACATCGAGATGTTAGGAAAGCACCTCGATGCCGCGTTCGCGCGGCACGCGCTCCGCAACCAGGCAAAGCTGCCCCGGGTGGGGCCGATTGTGTGGCCGTACTTCGACGCGTCGGCGGCACTGCCCGTGGCTGCGTCGTCGATCACCTCGACCGCGGTGAACGAGTATCACCGGCGCTATCGAGGCTGGCTGATGCATGGCGTCTATCTGCCGCCGTCGGCCTACGAAGTGTGTTTTCTGTCGGCGGCTCACACCACGGCCGATGTGGATAAACTGCTGGACGTACTGGCAACGAGCGACCCAGGTTAGTGGAACACGCGTGATGCGATCTCCGATTCGACTCTGGCTTGCGGAACGCGCCGAGCTGATCGCGCTTGGCGTGACGCTGCTCGCGACTGCGTCGCTGGTGTTCTGGTGGACCATCCTGTTGCGCGGCGAGATGCGCAGCAACGAGGCACTCGAGCGTGCACTGCTTGCGCGGGAGCAGGGGCTGACCGCGCAGCAGGTCGCCGAACGCCAGGTCGCGATCGCCGCGCATCACGACCGCCGCAACGTCATGCTCGTCGGCGAGTCCACGCTGCTGGCGCTGATGCTCTCTGGCAGCCTGGTCGTGTTGTTCCTGCTGGCGCAACGGCGCAAACAGCAACGCGAAGACATGGAAAAACTGCTCCAGTTCACGAGCCACGAATTCAAGACGCCGGTGGCTGGTGTGAAGGGGCTGTTGCAGAGCCTCGCGCTTGGCAGCATTCCCGAGGCGCAGCGCGCCGAGCTGATCAAGCTCGGGCAGATCGAGTGCGATCGGCTGGAACATCTGGCTGAGACAATTCTTGCGTATCAGCGCGCAATGGCGCGCGAGCCGGGTGCGGGCGCCCAGCGTATCGATGTGGCGCAATTCATCGGCGATCTCCTCGCGCATCGCGCGAGCACCTCGATCGGCGGCGAAGTCGAGGTTGCGTCCATCGACGCCGTGCACGTTCTGGGAGACCGCGACGGCCTGCGCGTGATCCTCGAAAACCTCCTGGACAACGCCAACAAATATGGTGGCGGCCGCGTGAGCATTGCGGCAGAAATTCGCAACGGACTCTGGTGCCTCGGTATCAGTGATCACGGCCGCGGCTTCGAGCCGGCAGCCGCGGAGAAACTGTTTGACCTGCACAATCGGGGCAGCGGTGAAGGCGTCACGCATGGCGCCGGGCTGGGGCTCGCGATCGCACGGCAACTCGCGCGTCGCATGGGCGGCAACGTGATCGCGCACAGCGCGGGGCCGGGCCAGGGCGCTGTCTTTACGGTTCATCTTCCGCTGGCGCCGCACTCGGAGTTGTCGTTCCCGGCCGAGGGCGTGCGCCATGGCTGAGCGGATCGCCATCGTCGAAGACGAGCGTCTGGTGCGTGAGCTCGTGGCCGTGAACCTGCGTCATGCCGGCTACGAAATCGTCACCGCGGAGAATTTCGCGGACGGCCGGCAATTGCTCGCGGGCGGCGAATTCCAGCTCGCCATTCTCGACGTGATGCTTCCTGGCGGCGACGGCTTTGCGCTGACGCGCTACGCGCGCGATCTCGGTGTCAACGCGCCCATCCTCATGCTCACCGCGCGCAGCGACACTACCTCGAAGGTGCGTGGCCTCGATGCCGGCGCCGACGACTATCTACCCAAGCCATTCGACGTGAACGAACTGCTGGCGCGCGTGCGCGCGCTGCTGCGCCGTGCGAGCGGCCGTCCCGCGACGGCGCCGCCGCGGCTGGCGTTCGCCAGCTACTGGGTGCGATTCGACACCGGCCAGGCGTTGACCAACGAAGGCGAGGTGTCGCTGTCCGACAAGGAGCTGCGGCTCATGGAAGTGTTCTCGGCGAACGAAAATCGGGCACTCACGCGCACTGACCTGCTGGAAGAGGTCTGGGGCATGGACCAGTTCCCGACCGATCGCACCGTGGACAACTTCATCCTGCGCCTGCGCAAGCTGTTCGAGCCCGATCCCGAAAACCCGGTGCATATCGTCACGCTGCGAGGACGCGGGTACCTGTTCCGGAGCGCGCCGTGAGCGTCGCACCGGGAGGTGCGCAATGAGCGTCGCACCGGGAGGTGCTCAGTGAGCACAGCCCAGCCGCTGCGCGTCACGCCCATAGGCGTCACCGAAATCGACGCTGCTCGCGAATACTTCGTCGGGCTGCACACGCGACTGACCGAGGCGTGGAAATTGCTCGACGGGGCCAGCGACCAACGCCGTGACGAATGGCAGCGACCCGCGGGCGATGTGTTGAGTGGCAGCGGCCGGCTCTCGCTCATCGAGAATGGAGCCACCTTCGATCGCGCCGGCGTGGCATTCAGCGACGTCAGCGGCGCGCGCCTGCCAGCGGCGGCAAGCGAGCGGCACACCGAGCTCGCGGGCCAGCCGTTTCGCGCCATGGGCACGAGCTGCGTGGTGCATCCCGTCAATCCGTATGCGCCGACTTCGCATGCGAACGTACGGCTGTTCACGGCGCGTGGCGGTGAGGTCTGGTGGTTTGGCGGCGGCTTCGATCTGACGCCGGTTTATGCGTTCGCCGATGACGCACGCTCGTGGCACGAGGCCGCGCGCGCCGCCTGCGTTGCGGCGGGGCCGCGTGCCTACGCGTTGCTCAAGGACGCCTGCGACAAATATTTCTACCTGCCGCACCGCGGTGAAACCCGTGGCATTGGCGGGCTGTTCGCCGATGATCTAAATGACACCACGGCGGAAATCGGCGGGGACTTCGAGCATTGTTTCGCTCTCATCCGTCGCATCGGCGATGCGTACCTGGACACGTACACGAAAATAGTTCGATTGCGCGCGGCCACGCCGTTTGGCACACGAGAGCAGGACTTCCAGCGGCTGCGCCGCGGACGCTACGTGGAATTCAACCTGGCATTCGATCGCGGCACGCGTTTCGGGTTGCAGTCCCAGGCGCGGACCGAATCCCTGCTCATGTCGATGCCGCCCCGCGCGGAGTGGCGGTACGACTATCGCCCGGTACCTGGCTCGCCGGAAGCGGCGCTCGCCGACTACCTGAAGCCGCGCGACTGGCTGTCATGAGTTCCTTGTCATGAAATGGGGCGTGCTCCTGGTCAATTCCGGCACGCCGGCGTCTCTCGCCACGCGCGACGTGCGGGCATTCCTCGCCGGATTGTTGGGCGACCCGCGCGTGGTCGAGTTGCCGCGCGTGCTCTGGTGGCCAATTCTCCATGGGATCATCCTGCGAATTCGTCCGCGCGCCAGCGCAAGGAAGTACGCCGCAATCTGGACGCCGGAAGGTTCGCCCCTCGCCATCGAAAGTGAAGCCCTGCGTCGTGGTCTCGAAGCGTCCCTGCGTTCGCACGACACACCGGTCGCGCTCGCCATGCTTTACACGGGTGGCGCCAGCGTGCCCGATGCCATCGCTTCGCTGCGCAAGGCCGGCGCCGGAGGCATTCTCACCATTCCAATGTTTCCGCAATATTGCGGCGCGTCGACCGGCGCCGTATTCGATCAGGTCAGCGCCGCACTTCGTGGCTTGCGCAGCGTTCCGTCGCTTCGATTCGTCTCCAGTTATCACGACGATGCCGCCTACATCGATGCGCTGGCGGCCAGCGTGGAGGACCATCGGCGGGCGTTCGGGGCCACGAACCACCTGCTCATGTCGTTTCACGGCGTACCCGAGCGCTATGTCTCGCTCGGTGACCCTTACCGCGATCAATGCGAACGAACGGCCAGCCTCGTGGCGCAGAGGCTCGGGCTCTCCGCCGGTGAGTGGAGTGTGTCCTTCCAGTCCCGATTCGGACGCGCGCGCTGGCTGCAGCCGTACACCAGCGAAGTGCTGGCAGCCATGCCGGCACGTGGAGTCAAGACCGTCAGTGTCGTCTGCCCAGGCTTCGCCGCCGACTGCCTCGAGACCCTCGAGGAAATCGGGATGGAAAACCGCGACGTATTCCTGGCGGCGGGTGGTGAAAAATTTCACTACATCGCGGCGCTCAATGCGCGTGCCGATCACGTGGCCGCGCTCAGTGCACTGGTGTCACGCGAGCTGAACGCGCTGCATCCTTCCGGCGTCAAGGAATCCACCGCATGCTTTGGCTGAAAGCATTTCACATCATCGGAGTGGTGAGCTGGTTCGCGGCGCTGCTGTATCTGCCACGGCTGTTCGTTTATCACTCCCAGATACAGGGCGCGTCGATCGACGACGATGCGGGCAACGCGCGTTTCAAGGTCATGGAGCGCAAGCTGTTCGTGATCATGACGATCGGCGCCGTGGCTGCGGCCGGCTTCGGCGTGGCCATGCTCGCGCTGGCGCCGGACTATCTACTCATGCGCTGGCTGCACGTGAAGCTCGCGCTGGTGCTGGTGCTGGTCGGTTACCACGGTGCTTGCTTTGCGCTGCTGCAGGATTTCGCCGCCGACCGCAATTCGCATTCGGAGCGCTGGTACCGGCTGTTCAACGAGCTGCCCGCGGTGCTGCTCATCGCCATCGTCATCCTGGTCGTCGTCAAGCCGTTCTGACAGGTCAGGCGGCCCGTAACCTACTGTTTTTAAAAGGGCTTGCAAAGTCACCAGACCGGTTCTATTCTCTTGCCGCAAATGAGAAGCGTTCTTATTTGAGGTCTCGAATGCCCCCTACTCATATAAAAAAGGCGCCCCCGGCTGCCTCGCCGCCTTCCGCCGCACCTCCCGCGCCGGAACGCACCGTCTCCACCAAAGAACTTCTCGGCGGAGGCCATCGCCTCTGGATCGAGCACGCCGCCGAGCGTTACCTGCTGCAGGTCACGCGCAGCGGCAAGTTGATCCTGACCAAGTAACCCGCCAGACTAACTACTTCCACGCCCAGGTCAGCCACCCAGGCATTGCCGCTCCCTCGTGCAATGATCCCCAGGCAGCCAACCGTCGAGCGCGCGCCGCGCGCCATACGAGGTTGGCATGACATTTCCCTCGCAGTTCGAATCGAATGACCCCGATGCCTGGCATGCGCTCGGCATCGCACTTGCTGGGATTGGCGATCGTGTCGGCGCCTTCACGGCGCTGCGCATGGCAGCGCTGCTCGATGGCACCCGCGCAAGCACTCAACTTGCACTTGGAAACCTGTTCTTCGACACGGGTCGCCTCGACGATGCGCTCCGCTGCTTCGAATCTGCTGCGGCACACGATCCGACTCGATCTCACGGCGAAACATGACTTCCTCTCCCGGCGCGGAGTCTGGTCTCCCGGAGGCTCTGAGTTCCATTACGATCCGCCTCAAGCAACCCTTCGAGGAGATCGAGAATGCGCGCCTCCGAGTCTCTTACGGCCACGAGCCTGATTGTCGCGGCACTATTGACGGGCTGCTCGCGCGAGCCGGCGGAAAAGCCCGCAGAAGCAACCGCACCGGCAGACGCCGTGCAGGTGGCGGCCGAATGGCCAGCATTCGTCGAGTCGTTCATCGAGGCACGCTTCAATGCGGACCCGCACTTTGCCGTGCAGGCGGGCCGCCACGAATTCGACGGCAAGATGCCGGATTTGAGCCGCGCCGCGATCGACCGCGAGGTCAGCGACCTTCGCAGGTTTGCCGCAGAACTTGGCAAGCGAAATCCGGCCTCGCTGACTGCCGCGCAGCGATTCGAGCACGAGTTCCTCCAGTGGGTGGTGGATACGCAGCTCTTCTGGCTCACCGAGGCCGACGCGCCATTCCGCAATCCAGCCTGGTACATGGAAAAGCTGGATCCGTCGATGTATCTCACGCGCGAGTACGCGCCGTTGCCAAAACGCCTCGAGGGCTTTCTGGGCTATGCGCGTGCGGTGCCAGCGCTCGCTGCGAATATCCGCGCCAATCTGCGCACACCGTTGCCGAAAGCGTTCATCGACCGCGGCACCGCGGGCTTCGGTGGCTACGCCACGTTCTTTCGCAGCGAGATGCCTGCCATCTTTGCGCAGGTTGCCGATGAAGAACTGAAGCGGGATCTCACCGAGGCGACGGCCGCAGCGGCGACTTCGATGGATGAACTGACAGCGTGGCTCGAATCCCAGCGCGCGACGGCCACCGACGACTTCGCTCTGGGTGCACCCCTGTTTCTCGCCATGCTTCGTCAGACCGAACGCGTCGACATTCCGCTCGAGGAGCTCGAGCTGGTCGGCCGCAAGGATCTGGAACGCAACCTCGCGGCCCTCAAGGACGCCTGCGCAGCCTTTGCGCCGAAAGCGAGCCTTGCGGCGTGCGTCGACAGAATGCGCGCTAACAAACCTTCGGGTGGCAGCGTCGAAGGCGCTCGCGCGCAACTCGAGGACCTGCGCCAGTTCGTGATCGACAAGAAACTGGTCTCCATTCCGGGCCGGGAGCAGGCGCTCGTGGCCGAATCCCCTCCGTACAACCGCGGCAATTTTGCCTACATCAGCATTCCCGGACCGTACGAGAGCCCGGCGGTGAAGGTGACGTACTACGTGGCCCCGCCCGATGCCAAGTGGAGCGCCGCCGAGCGCACCGCCTATCTTCCCGGAAAGGCCTATCTTCTCTTCGTATCGGCGCACGAAGTGTGGCCCGGTCACTACCTCCAGTCGCAGTTCATGAACGCCAATCCATCGCGTGCCGAGGCGTTGTGGTGGAACTATTCATTCGGCGAAGGCTGGGCCCACTACGCCGAAGAGATGATGTACGACGCGGGCCTGGGAGCTGGCCAGCCCGAAATGCGCGTCGGCATGCTGATCAATGCGCTGATGCGCAATGTGCGCTTCCTGTCGGCGATCTGTCTGCACAGCGGCTGCATGTCGCTCGAGGAGTCGGAGAAGATGTTTCGCGATAGCGCCTTCACCGACGCCGGTAATGCACGCCAACAGGCGCTGCGCGGCACTTACGACCCTGGTTACCTGGCGTATACGCTGGGCAAGCTCATGATCCGCAAGCTGCGGGCGGACTGGCTCGCGGCGAATCCGTCGGCGACCCCGCAGCAATTCCACGACAAATTCCTGTCGTTTGGTGCGCCTCCCGTTCCGTTGGTGCGCAAGGAAATGCTCGGAAGCACCGGAGCGGTGCTCTGATCTGGTGCCTAACTACACAGTTTGTGATTTTGTGTGGCGAAGCGTCATGTTGTGTGCAAAAAATCCCCATCGACGCACCGCGATCAAGCAGAAAAAGCGCCGTTTTTTGTCGGCGCCCACCGACATCGACTGTTCATCAACGCTGAGGGAACTTCTTACGCCAAATGTGTGACATACCCACATGGGCAAAAACAAAATGGTCTTTTCCGCGGCGGCCTGCGCCGCGATGGTGGGAGTGGCGCTCGCACAAGTTCAAGCGAGCAGCACGGTGTATCTGATCGACGTTGATCCGGCGCGTTACGCGGGCCCCGCGGGCCAGCGTGTCATGCTGCGCTTGGGCGATCAGCCGAGGAACGTCACCATCGGCACGCAGGACGAAATATGTGTGCAGTTGCAACGCGTCGAAGGTACTGAAGTCATCAGCGCACGCGTTCGCGCGTTGCGGCCTGAGCCGAAGACTGCGGCTGAGATTCCGTTGGTTGGTCCGAACATCGCGCCAGGAACGTATCGCAGCACGCCATGGGGATTGCTGCTTCGCGCAATGCCCGGGACTACTGACGCGCAGGCTTTCGTGAAAGCGTTCGGTACCGACAACTCGCCGGTCTGCACCCTCTAGCTCCGGGGTCAATCCTTGAGCAGCGAGTCGATGATGCGGCTTTCGTTGTCGCGTCCGCCGCCTTGCGCGCAGACTTTTCGGTAGAGCTCGGCGGCAACACTTCCAAACGGGCAATCCACGCCAAGCTTTTTTGCGAGGCGCAACGCGTACTCGATGTCTTTCAGGCGCAGCGCGGGCGTGAAATGGACGTTGGTTCCGTGGTCCCCGGCCACGAATCGTCGCACGTTGCGCACGACCTGCGGGCTGGCGGCTTGGCCGTTTGCGACGGCATCGGCTACGAGCTTCAGGTCGAGACCTGCCCGCCCGGCGAGCACGACGGCTTCGGCCGCCGAGGCAATCTGTACCGCGCCCAGCAGGTTGATCATCAGCTTGTACACCGTGCCTTGGCCCACGGCACCGAAGTGCAGCACGCGCGTCGCGAGCGACGCGAAGATCGGCCGGGCGGCATCGAGGTCGGCGGCGTCCGCACCGACCAGCAGCGTCAGCGTGCCCGTCGCGGCCGCATCGGGCAGGCCGGTGACAGGCGCATCCACGAAGCGAAATCGCCGCTCGCGCACACGGTCATTGAGCTCGAGCACCCAGTCATGCGAGAGCGTCGAACACTCGATGGCAAGCGCGTGCGGTACGTTGTCGGCGGCCAGCGCACCCTGATTGCCCAGCCACATGGCTCGCGACGAATCGTCGTCGGCCGTCATACCGATGATTACGTCGGCCTTTTGCGCCGCAGCGCTGGGAGACTCCGCTATGCGTGCGCCGAGTTTCGCAAATGGTGCGGCACGCTCCGCCGTGCGGTTGTACACCGCCAGCGAATGACCCGCCGCGAGCATGCGGGCCGCCATACCGGCGCCCATCTTGCCAAGTCCGAGGAATGCCACGCGCATCAGTTGAACCCCAGTTTCCGTTTGACCACGGAGTTGTCCACCGCGCGAATCCCGCGAGGGTCGAGCCGCCATTTGTCCATGTATTGCACCGGCACGATGCGGCGCACTCCCTGCTCGGTGAGCAGTGCCGCGAGTTCCGGGTCGTCGTAGGGCTGGAGCGGGCCGGCCTTGAAGGGGCCGAACAACCCGTCCCAATGGACCGGTAGATAGGCCTTCGGCCTGAGGACGGGCAGCACGAGCGCCGCCAGTTCGCGGCCGCCGGTGGCGATCCACAGGTCGACGGCGTCGATGCCGGCGGCCTTCATGGCCGCGATCAGGTTGTCGAGCGGCGCGCCGTAGTCCTTGCCGGCCAGGACCACCGGCTCGCGCAGGTCGTCGGGGCTGCCGGAGTCCTGAAAGAACCAGCTGAAGCGCCCCTGCGGCCCATCGACCATGAATAGATAGGCGCGATTGCCACCGCCGTTCGGAAAATCCTCCAGGACGCCGGCACGCAGGGCGCCGCGGGCATCGGGGACCGGGAGTCCCTCGAGCTCGCGCGGTTCATGAAGCTCGGGGTTCTGCGCCGGCCCGCCACTGTGATTCCAGCGGATAACGTACACGTGGACGCCGCGCTCGAGTTCGAATACTTCACCGCCGATCACCGGAGTGCAGCGGCTCGCTGCAATCCCTTGCGCGCGCGTTTGCAGGCAGGCGGTCGGCGCACCGATCACGCGCGCTCCGGATAACTTCGCCCAGGTGCCGGTATCGAACGAGTGATCGAAATGGTTGTGGCCCGTGAGCAGGAGGTTCACCGCGGGTTTGCCACCAAGGGCATCCAGCACCTCCTTCACCGCCGCCTCGTCCGGCCGCGCCGCTAGCCGCGTCTTACCGTAGCCGCTTGCGCCGCTGTAGAAGATCTCCGGTGGCAGGCGCGTGATGTAACCGTCCGCGACAATTTTCTGGCTGCCCAGATCGAAGTGCATGTTGGCGATCGACATCCAGGTGATGTCGACGTGGCCGGGTGCGGCTTGCGCGTGCGCGCCGCCCACCAGTGTGGCGCAGGCGACGAGCGTGCGGAACAGTTGAATCATGTCGGCTCCATCGAGGAGCCGACATCATAACTTCAGCGGGCCAGCCAGCCCCCATCGACCGGGAGGATGATGCCCTGAACGTAGTTCGCGGCGCTCGATGCCAGGAATACCGCGGCGCCACCCAGGTCCTTCGGGTCGCCCCAGCGTCCAGAGGGAATGCGTCCGAGAATTTCAGCGTTGCGCTTCACGTCGGCCTGTAGCGCCGCCGTGTTGTTCGTCGCGAAGTATCCGGGTGCGATCGCATTGACGTTGATGCCGCTGACAGCCCACTCGTTGGCGAGCAACTTGGTGAGCCCGGCGATGCCGCTCTTGCTGGCGGTGTAGGAGGGCACACGTATGCCGCCCTGGAACGACAGCATGGAGGCAATGTTGATGATCTTGCCGCCACCGGCGGGAATCATGTGGCGCGCCGCCGCCTGCGACAGGAAGAAGACCGACTTCAGATTGACGTCGAGCACGGCGTCCCAGTCGGCTTCGGTGAAATCGATGGCGTTGTTCCGGCGGATGATGCCGGCGTTGTTCACGAGAATGTGCAGCCCGCCGAGCGCACCGACAATGTCCGCGACGATGCGCTGGTAGTCGGGTTTTGCGCCAAGGTCCGCGTTCACCCAGTGGCCGCGTCTGCCGAACGATCGCACGGCGGTAAGTGTGTCGGCAGGGTCGCTGCGACCGATGCACGCGACGTCGGCGCCCGCCGCTGCGAGCGCTTCGGCGATCGCGCGACCGAGACCGGTATTCGCGCCCGTGACTGCCGCGACGCGGCCTCCGAGATCGAAGGATCGATCGAAGCTGTTCGCCATGATCAACGCAACACGTTCATGGGGACCCAGGCGACGTCTTTGTATTCCTGGTTTTCGCCGCCCATGGCCCAGATGAAGCTGTAGTTGGTCGTGCCGCAGCCGGTATGGATGCCCCACGGCGGCGAAATGACGGCTTCTTCGTTGGCGACGAAGATGTGCCGCGTTTCATGCGGCTCACCCATGATGTGCACGACGCGCGCGTCGGGCTTGAGGTCGAAGTAGAAGTACGTCTCCGCGCGGCGCTCGTGCAGGTGGCAGGGCATCGTGTTCCACACGCTGCCTTCCTTGAGCGACGTCAGGCCCATGAGCAGCTGCGCCGACTTGCAGATATCCGGGTTGATGTATTGATAGATGGTGCGCTCGTTGGCCGTGGCGGCGGCGCCGACCGGCATCGGGTTCGCCTTCGCAATGTCGATCTTCACGAGATCGTATCGCGCGTGCGCCGGTGTGCTGGCGAGATAGAACTTGGCGGGAGCGTCCTTCGAATCGGACGAGAACGACAATGCGGTGGTGCCCATCGGCACGTACAAGCCTTCGCGCGCCGCGAGCGCCGTGGTCTGGCCGTCGACGATGACCTTGCCCGGACCGCCGACGTTGATGATGCCGAGCTCGCGCCGCGCGAGGAACGGGCCCTTGTTGAGCGCCGGCACTTCGTTGAGCTCGATGGTCTTCGACACGGGCATGACGCCGCCGTTGATCATGCGTTCGATGTGGCTGAACGTGAGGTTCACGTCATCCGGAGTGAACATGGCGGGTATGTGGTAGAGCTCACGCAGCTTCGCGGTGTCCGCGGTCGCGATGATGCTCGGATGACTTGCGTGTCTCGTGTCGAACTTCATGATTCTCTCGTTCGGGGTCTTTGCTGGGGCGGCGATTCTACCCTGACTTCCGGCGGCGCGGTAACCGGTGTCATTCGGGCGTGGCACGCCATGAATTGTTAAGACGGGCGGGGACTTATCGCGGAGGCGGCTGGCAGGAGTCGCGGATGACGAGGTGCGGCTCGAGCGGGGTCACCATGGCGTGCGTCCCACCTGCGGTTTCCGGATGCAGGATCTTGTTCGCAGCCAGGCGTCCCAGCTCACGAATCGGCAGGCGGATGGTGGTGAGCGAGGGCAGCAGCCGCGACGCCAGCGGTCCGTCGTCGAAGCCGACGATGGAGAGGTCTCCGGGAATCGACAGCCCGAGACGATTGGCCACGCGATAGACGCCGGCCGCCATTTCGTCGTTGCTGGCGAAAATGGCGGTGGGGCGCGGGCTCAGGGCCAGTAACTTCTCGCCCCCGGCCACGCCTGATTCGTAGGTGTAACCGCCTTCGACGATGAGGTCGGAAGGAAAAGGAACGCCGCGCGCGACCAAGGCTTCGCGAAATCCCGCGAGTCGTTCGACGGCGGAACGGAATCCCGGGGGACCGGCGATGTAGCCGATGCGCTTGTGGCCCAGCGAAACGAGATAGTTGGCCACTTCGGCGACGGCGAGCCGGTCATTGGAAATGACCATGCGCGACGGATCGTCGAGCTGGGTATAGGTGATGCGCACGTACGAGCAATCCGCGGCCGTGAGCGCGCGCGTGAGCTCATCGTTTTCGGAGACCGGCGGCAGCAGGATTACGCCGCGCAGCTTCTGGCGCTCGACGAAACGGCGCACGCCGGTGATGAAGTCGGGCTTCTTGCGATCGCAGGGGTGCACGACGACTTCATATTCGGAATTGCGCACGGCATCGAGCGCGCCTTCCATGCAATTGACGATGTACTGCGCGTTCGGGTTGTCGTACACCAGCCCGATGAGGAAAGCCTTGCGGAAGGCCAGGCCGCGCGCCTGCGGATCCGGAACGTAGCCAAACTTGTCGATGACCGCCTGGATTCGCGCGCGCGTGGCTTCCTGCACGAGCGGCGACTGGTTGATGACGCGCGAGACGGTTTTTTTCGAGACGCTGGCAAGACGCGCGATATCGTTGATGGTGGCGTTACGACCGGGCTTGATGCCGGTCACCTTTGCAGGGACCGCCAGCTTTGGCATGCCGCGATTGCCCGCGGCTTTTTTCCGGATGCGTGTCATGGTGGGGATTGTACGGAAGCGGGCGCGGCTGGGGCAGGTATGTCCTCTAACAATCAGCGATCTGTCACCGGTGTCATGGGCACCGTAACGCATTTCAGGCTGCCAACGCCGGTGAAGATTGCCTCGGCCGATTGTCCTGCTCCGATGGAGTGGACACCCGTGGCGGCGCCGGTGGAGATGTAGTCGCCGGCGCGCAGCGGCCGGCCGCGGCGCGCGTTACAACGCAGCGCGAAGGCGAGGGCGGCCAGCGGGCCTCCACTGACGGCAGCGGCGCCCCCGCGACCTACGACGTTGGTATCGATCCGGGTTTCACAGTTCAGTGACTCGAGACTGCGCGTCTGCCAGTCGGTGACTTCGGCGCCGAGCAGCAGGCCTGCGTTGTTGCCGAAATCGCTGGCAACGACCGCGGGTCCATAGTCGTTGATATTGACCAGCGGGCTGCTCGCGATCTCGATGCCGATATACATCGCTTTGACAAAACGTCGCGCGGTTTCGGTCGTCCATTCCGTGACGTTGGCCGGGGCGTCTTTGGCCAGCTGGACCACGAATTCGGCCTCAATCGCAGCGAATCCGTTGGCGAATACGGGCACTTCGATGGAGGCGCTGCCATTGGCATGTTTGACCGAGCCGCTGAAGATGGGTCCCACAAGTCGCTGTGCGCCATATTTATGGCTGAGCGGCTCGGGTATCCAACCCACTTTCCAGCCCGCTATGGAGTCGTCCCAAAGCGAGATGGCCTCGTCCTGGCAACGGTATGCCGAATCGAGGTCTTGGGGCTGGGTGCCCGGGTATTGCGTAAACGAGCCGGCCGAACGGCGGGCCTTTACGAATTCGGCGGCCACCCCTTTGGCGTCGAACGCGAGGTCGGAAACAACGGAAACCAATTTTATGAACCTTCTTTATTCAGCGCTCGGTTGCAGCGGACGTTATATAGGGAAACCGGTGTCATTTTCAATGCTTCGGAGGGACATTTCATGTCATATCGTCGGGATTTGCCAGACATTATTGTTCGCGTAAATGGCTTTTGCCGCTGAGACGCCACTCCCAGTTCCGGGGATCCAATGGGGTTGCACCTATGTCCCCTGCTGAATGAAGGGCACTTTGGCGAACAGCTGCCGTTCGTTTCCGCGCGGGTCGTCGACGAGCCTGCTTTCTACGTTGAAAACCATGGTGGCGCGGCGGGGCAGCGCGTAGGGTTCCCAGCGCGGCAGACCCTGGTAGTTAGGATCGCCATTTCGGCAGAACGCCAGTAGCGCCTGCTGCATGGCTGACGACACGCGCCGCGCTTCCTCGCCGTCGCCGGTCAGGGACTCGCGCGCGGTCAAAGTGCCGAACATCAGCGGGATGTCCAGCGTGTGGAACGCGCCCCACTTGCCACCGTCCTGCGGCGAGCCCCAGTCGAGCTGATAGGCGAACGCCGGGGAGCCCTGCGCGGCGCGCAGTTCCGCCTCGACGATGGC
>DASQJS010000021.1:0-10926 GCA_035630995.1 Steroidobacteraceae bacterium
GTGCTGCGATTGCCGCCTAAGTCGGTGAGCGTGGTGCGATTGCAGTAGTTGCGAGGCCCAGGAGTCTGGTCGCGGTCCTGGTTGCTGCCATGGCGGCCGCGATCAGCGCCGCGCTAGTGACCATGAAGCCTGCCGCGTAGAGCGAGCCATCACTGTCCACGGTCCAGGCCGCCACCAACAAGCCAAGCATTGCCGCCGCCAACAGAGGCAGGTAACGGCCTCCCAGGCGCGACATCAGTAAACCGACCGTGATGAGACCGAGCAGGTGGTCGATGCCACCGAGCGGATGCAGCGCGCCAGCGACGAAGCTGGATGTTTCTCCATGGTCGGGATGCGCCAGCGCGAGGACGGGCAGGAGGCCGGTGGCCGCCACTGCAAAACGAATCAGGCGTCTTTGCGTTCGTGTCATGTGGCAAAGCCTACCGCATGGGCGCAGAGCCGGACTCTCGTATAAGTCATTTGACGCAGGTCGCTGGCGCGCGCGCGCGCCGCATCCGGGACGTATCATTGCCGCCTATGAGTTCCAGATCAGACGTATTGCGGGTCGGCGTGGGTGGCCCGGTGGGTTCGGGCAAGACGGCGCTCGTGGATTCCCTCTGCAAGCGCATGCGCGATGCATTCAACATCGCCGTCGTCACCAACGACATCTATACCAAGGAAGACCAGGAATTCCTGATCCGCAGCCAGGCGCTCGCACCCGAGCGCATTCGCGGCGTCGAAACCGGCGGCTGTCCGCACACGGCGATTCGCGAAGATGCTTCGATGAATCTGGCCGCCATCGACCAGCTCATGCACGATTTCACCGGGCTCGATTTCATCATCGTCGAGAGCGGCGGCGACAACCTGGCCGCCACGTTCAGCCCCGAGCTCTCTGATCTCACGATATACGTCATCGACGTCGCGGCCGGCGACAAGATTCCGCGCAAGGGCGGGCCCGGCATCATGAAGAGCGACCTGCTCATCATCAACAAGATCGACCTGGCGCCGCACGTCGGGGCGTCCCTCGAGGTCATGGACCGCGATGCGAAAAGGATGCGCGGCGATCGCCCGTTCGTATTCACAAATCTGAAAACCGGGCAGGGGCTCGACCAGGTGGTCGCCTTCATCGAAAAGCAGGGCATGCTTCGGCACTGACAGGAAGCAGCAGCGGCCGCTGACAACCGAATTTCGCCGTGGCGATTCCGGCACACCATGGTTAGTTCCAGACTCGGCGGAAGGACCAGAGGAGCTGAACATGCAGGGCCCACCATTTCGCGTGCTGTTCGTATCGCAGCGAAACTCCGCGCGCAGCATGATGGCTGAAGCCATCGCCAATGCCATCGGCCATGGTGAGTTCGAGGCGTATAGCGCCGGCGTCCGGCCTGCCGCACACATCGATCCGATGGCCGTGGAACTGCTGAAACACGCGGGCATAGAGGCGCCGGACCATCCGCCGCAGCACCTGCGATCCTTCAGTGCTCCGGGCGCGCCGCCGCTCGATTTTGTCTTTACATTGAGTGACACAGCGGCTGGCGAAGCACCTCCGAGCTGGCCTGGCCAACCCTTCACGGCTCACTGGCGTTGCGATGATCCCGAAAAATACGAAACGGAAGCGGAGCGACGGATGTCACTCTTGCGCGTGCGCACCGAACTCGAACGGCGGCTGCGCCTGCTGACCAATCTCCCCGTCGCGTCACTGGACCGGTTGAGCCTGCACAAGCATCTCGGCAACTGAGCGCGCAAGCCCGCGCGCGCTCTTCGCGCAGACGTGATCAAATCCCGGAACCTTGGGCACTTCGCGCGCTCATAGGTAGGTCTCCACGCGCTAACACGGGAAGTCATGACAGCAATGCGGCGCCTTGGGTTCGGTCTGGGTTTGTTGTCCTTGCTTGCTCTGCCCGCCATTGCGCAGGAGCCAGCTCCCGATCCCATGGACGAAGTGGTCGTGACGGGCGAGTTTCCGGGACCCGGAATGTGGAAAGTGACGCGCGCCGAACCCGGCCACGTCCTGTGGATCGTCGGCGAACCGCCGCCGTTGCCCAAGCGCATGAAATGGAAATCGAAGGGCATCGAGGCGGTCGCGCTCAGCGCCCAGGAAATCCTGCGCGATTCCGCCGTCAACATGGAGCCTGACGAAAAGATCGGCTTCTTCCGGGGCATGACGCTGCTGCCCGCGATTCTCGAAGCGCGTCGCAACCCCGATGACGCCAAACTCAAAGACCTGGTGCCCGCCGATCTGTACGCGCGCTGGCTCGTGCAGAAAAAACTCTACCTGGGCCGTGAAAGCGGCGTGGAAAGCTGGCGCCCGCTGTTCGCCGCGGACAAGCTGCGCAAGGCCGCGTTCGACGACCTGAAATTGCGCGAGGGCGGTGCGGTCTGGGACGTCATCGGCAAGCTGGCCGAGAAACACAAGATCAAGGTCACCTCGCCGATGCTGCGTTTCACGATCAAGCGCAGTGAAGTGCGCACCAAGATCAAGGAGTTCTCGCGCGAATCCCTTTCCGACGTGGAGTGCTTCGCTACCATGCTGGCGCTGACCGAAGCTCTCGGCGATCGCGAGACGCAGAACGCGCGTGCCCACGCGTGGGCGGTCGGCGACCACGAGGCCCTGGCGGCAATTCCGGCATTGCCCAGTCCCTATCTACCCTGCGCCATGGCGGTGATGAGCTCGCAGGTCGCGCGTGAACTGGTGCCGGCCGACATTCGCGAGAAAGTTCACGCCCTGTGGCTCGAGGCCGCCGAGAAGAGCCTGGCGGCCAACCAGACTACTTTCGCCATCGTGCCGTTCGTGAAATTGACGCGCCCTGGTGGCTATCTCGCCATGTTGCGAGACAAGGGCTATCTCATCGAGGCGCCACAGTAGCAGGCGCTCTCGGCCGTTCGGCCTTGGCCACGTTCAGCGCTTCGCGCACGAGCCTTGACCATTTCGCGAATGCCAGGCGCTGTTCGTGCGCGTTGGTCACCCGGTTCGCAATGCGCATCTCGTTGAAGGCATAACGATCGGGTGGCTGGTACATCGTCACGCGACCGACGATCCTGCCGGTCAGCGCGTCGCGCAGATCGCCGCTCACTTTCATCGACAACGGCCCGCTGGTGTAGGTGCGCTCACCGGGCGCAACTCCCGCATCGGGGGCCATGATGTTCAGGTCCTCGATGGCCGGGATGACCAGCAGAACGTCGGGCGCGGGGTCGTCAGCAAACTTGTACGGGCCGCGTTCGACGAACTCACGCGCAAATTCATCGCGAAACATCTGCACGGATTCCGCGCGGATGCGGGCAAATTCCGCCGGCGAGACTTCCGGATGATTCTCCAGCCAGTCTTTCACGAAGCTGATCGAGGGAGGCTCGAGGATGATTCGCCGGTACGGCAGGAAGCTGACATCAGGTGCGCGGTAGACACCGCCGGCGCTGCGCGAGGGGACGCGCACCAGGCCGTCGTCGGTCATTTCTTCCGGCGGGCGATCGGCAGCGCAGCCGGCCACGAGGGCCAGGCCGAGGACGAATATGCACGCAAAGTGACGCATGACGCATAGCTTAACGCTGCCGCGATTGGCACGAAATGGGTGCGCCGCCGCCCCGGTTCCGGCTCCGGCTGTCGACGCCAGAGCCAGGTCGAGGACCGGCGCGGCGGCCAGCCTAACTACTGCGTCATCGTTCGATGTTGGCGCGCGAGCCTCAGCCCTAAGGGTTAGTGCGCAGTCCTACGTGACCCACCGAACATACTTTGATCAGCACGCGGCGCATGATGCCGGCCCGTACCATGTGCGTCTAACCACGCGACACGCTTCCTCCAGGATTTCCGTGCAAGCACCGCGCGAGCAAAAAATGGCCAATCGGTGAGCCGACGGGCTTTCCACAAGTTCCGGCTATACATCGCGGGCAGTGCGGGCAATTCTGCGCTCGCGATTCAGAACCTCGATTCGATCTGCCGCGCCTACCTGCCGGGACAATATGAGATCGAGCACGTCGACGTGTTCAAGGAACCGGAACGTGCGCGTGCGGACTCAATCGTCATGACGCCGACGCTCCTCAGGCTCTCATCGAAACCCGTTTGCCGGGTGGTCGGCACGCTGAGCGACTCGAGAAGCGTGCTGACTGTGCTGGGCCTGGCAGCCGCCGCCGCATGATCGCCGCGGCTTCCTCGTCGCTGGTCGATACGGAAAAGGAAATCGCGTCGCTGATTGAACGGTTGCGCGACACCGAGCAACGCCTCGAAGAGCTGACTGCCGGCGAAGTGGACTCGGTCGCGAGCAGCGATGGCCGCGTTTTCCTGCTGAGGCACGCACAGCGGAATCTGCGCGAGAGCGAAGGCGCCAAACAGGCAGCCATGCTCAATGCGCTTTCCGCGCAGGTTGAGGCTCATCGGCTCGCCGAGGACGCACTGCGCGCCAGCGACCAGCGTTTCCGCCAGATGGCCGAAAACATCCAGGATGTCTTCTTCCTCAACGAAGTCGGCACCAATCGGGTTCTCTATGTGAGTCCGGCCTACGAAAAGATCTGGGGCCGCAATTGCGCGGATTTGTATGCAAACCCCCAGGCCTGGATGGATGCCATCCATCCTGAAGATCGCTCCAATGCCCAGGAGCAATATTCGCGGGGAATTTACGGCCAGGCGTTCGAGCACGAGTTTCGTATCGTGCGTCCCGATGGCGTTATCCGTGTCATCGAGGCGCGAGGATTCCCGGTTTCCGATGCCGAGGGGAACACGATCAGGATTGCGGGCGTCGCCGAAGACGTCACCGAGCGCAACCGGCTCGAGCAGGCGGTCAATGAGAGTGAACGGCACTTTCACTTTCTCGACGATCTGGCCCAGGCAACGCGGGCACTCAGCGAGTCCGGGCAGGTGATGACGGTGATGGCTCGCATGCTGGGGGAGCATCTGAATGCCTCGCGCTGTGCCTACGCGGATGTCGAGCGCGATGGTCAGCGATTCAGGATCAAGCACGACTACACCGATAACTGCGCGAGTACCGTGGGGCACTATGAGCTCGGGTTGTTTGGTGCCCGCGCCTTGCAAACAGTGACCAGCGGGCAGACGCTGGTCATTCGCGATGTAAAGGGGGAGCTCTCCTCCGAAGTCGGTGCCGAAATGTTTGCGGCCAGCGGCATCGAGGCAATCATCGTCTGCCCGGTGGTCAGGGAAGGACGACTACGCGCCATGATGGCCGTGCAACAGACGACACCGCGCGATTGGTCGGCCAGCGAAATCGCGATCGTTCAGGAAGTCGTGGAACGCTGCTGGTCCGCGATCGAGCGAAGGTCCGCGGAAGAAAAGCAGCGCGAGGGTGAAGCGTTGTTGCGCATCGCGGGGAGCACCGCACACATGGGTGGCTGGGCAGTCAACGCCGCCGACCATAGCGTCACATGGTCCGATGAAGTCTGTCACATGCTCGAAGTGCCGCCCGGCACCGTACCTGAGCTCGACCAGGCATTGAACTTGTATCCGATGAAGTCGAGATCGAGGATTGCGAATTCGCTCGAAGCCTGCCTGCTGGGCGGGACGGCTTTCGATCTCGAGCTGGAAATGCTCACCGCGAAGGGCAGGACCATCTGGGTGCGCTGCGCGGGAGAAGCACGGCGCAATCACGTGGGAGCAATAACGCACGCGCATGGCGCGCTACAGGACATCACCGACAGGAAGCTGGCAGAGACAGCGCTCGGCGAGAGTGAGCGTCGTTTCAGCGACATGCTGGGCAATGTGCAACTGGTGTCGGTCATGCTCGATGCGGGAGGGCTGATCACCTATTGCAACGACTTCATCCTGAAACTGACCGGCTGGCATTCCAGCGAGGTGATGGGTCGAAACTGGTTCGACCTCTTCGTGCCAAAGGACCAGGGTGAGCTGCGCGAGGTGTTCGCGATGTCACTGGTCGAGGCGCCGCAATCCTGGCATCGCGAGAACGAAATCATCACGCGAGCGGGCGAGCGCCGGCTGATTCGCTGGAACATTTCGGTGTTGCGCTCCGCGACCGGCGAGGTGAATGGCACCGCGAGCATTGGCGAGGACATCACCGAGCGGAAGCGCGCGGAAATCAGCATCAAGCATCTGAACCGCGTGTACTCCGTGCTGAGAGGCATCAACGCCTTGATCGTGCGGGCGCGCGATCGCGACGAGTTGTTCCGCGAGGCCTGTCGAATCGCGGTCGAGGCGGGCGGCTTTCGAATGTCGATGATCTGCCTGATCGACCAGGTCACGAAGAAGCTCGTTGCGGTGGCGTCGGCGGGCAAGGACGATGAGCTCATGGCCGCCGTCCGCGGACTGCTCGCCTCGCCTGAGACATTCGTGAATACCAAGCTTTCCGATGCGATCCGGGAGAAGAAGCCCATCGTGTCGAACGACTGGTTGCGGGACAAGGGCCCGGTGCTGCACGAGAAATACGTCCAGGCGGGCGTGCGCTCGCTCGTCGTGATTCCGCTCATCGTCGCCGGTGAGGTGACGGGAGTGATGGCGCTCTACGCCCGCGAGGCGGACTTCTTTCACGAAGAAGAGATGAAGTTGTTGCTGGAGCTGGCCAACGACGTTGCGTTCGCGATCGACCACATAGAAAAGGGCGAGAAGCTTTCCTATCTGGCGTACTACGATTCGCTCACGGGGCTGGCGAATCGCGTGCTGTTCCACGAGCGACTTACGCAACGTGTCGCGAGCGCCCGCGTCGAGCACGGCAGGGTCGCGTTGGTGTTGATGGACATCGAGCGATTCCGGACCATCAACGACACCTTTGGCCGCGAGGCGGGCGATGCGTTGCTCAAGGAGCTTGCCGCGCGCATGGTCGCGCTCGTAGCGGATGTGGGCTGGCTGGCACGCATCGATGGCGATCATTTTGCGATCATGGTTCCCGGCCTTCAGGAGGAGGAGATGGCACGGCGCATCGAACAACGAGTCGTGGAGATCTTCGGCGAGCCCTTTCGCGTCGCGGAATCCGAGCTGCGATTGTCAGCGCGATTCGGAGTCGCGATGTTTCCGAACGACGGCACGGATGCCGATGCGCTGTTCAGAAATGCCGAGGCAGCGCTGAAGAACGCCAAGGCGAGCGGCGATCGCTATCTCTTCTACACGAACAGCATGAACGAGCGAGTCGCGGAGAAGCTGGTGCTCGAGAACCACCTGCGTGAGGCGATCGAGAAGCAGGAGTTCGTGCTGCACTACCAGCCGAAGATCGATCTTGCGAGCGGCAAGCTCACCGGTTGCGAAGCGCTCATCCGCTGGAATGACCCGCGCACAGGCCTCGTGCCGCCGGGAAAATTCATTCCTGTTCTCGAAGAAACCGGGATGATTTTCGAAGTGGGGCGATGGGCGCTTCGCCAGGCGCTCGTGGACGGGTTGCGCTGGCGCCACGCGGGCCTTCCGGCCGTGCGCGTCGCGGTGAACGTGTCGCCGCTGCAACTGCGCAACCGGGCTTTTGTTGCGGAACTTCGCCAGCTGATCGGCGTTGACGCGACTGCAGCCACGATCCTCGAGCTCGAGATCACCGAGGGCATGATCATGGAAGACCTCAAGAACAGCATTGCCACGCTGCAGGAAATTCGTGCCATGGGCGTCACGATCGCGATCGACGATTTTGGTACAGGTTTCTCTTCGCTGAGTTACCTGGCGCGCCTGCCGGTGGACACGTTGAAGATCGATCGTTCATTCGTTAACGACATGAACAGCGGCCCGGTGGGGTTGTCGCTGGTGTCCACCATCATCACGCTCGCGCACTCGGTAAAACTGAAAGTCGTCGCCGAGGGTGTGGAGACGCCCGAACAGTCGAGACTCCTGGGCATGCTGAAGTGCGACGAAGTACAGGGGTTTCTCTACAGCAAACCGGTGTCCGGCGAAGAATTCGAAGCGAGGTTTCTCGCGCCATCGGGCGCGCCCTGACGCGCGCGGTCGCGACGGGATTCATCGAGCCAGGGCGCGCACGGCGCGCGCAGCGGCTGAAGCGCGGTTTTCGACGCCCAGCTTCACGAAGATCTGCTCCAGATGCTTGTTCACGGTACGTGGACTGATCGCCAGGATTTCGCCGATTTCACGGTTCGCCTTGCCACGGCTGATCCACAGCAGCACCTCCGATTCCCTCCCGGTCAGCGACAGGGTCTGCTGGAGCTGGTGTTCGTCCGCGGTGGTGGAAAGTTCGGTGAGGCGGAACAGCAGCTCGTCGGGCCCGATGGGGCTCAGCACCGAGATCTCCACCTTCCGGCCGTTGACGTCGACCAACAAGCGTGTGTTCCCGCCTTCGGCACGCAGTTGCATGAGCTGGCCCATCGTGGCGGCCGGCAGGCTGGCGTTGTGCTCACCGGCAGCCGGAAAGAGTTCCGCGAGCAGCTGGCGCGCCTTCGGCGTGCACCACAGCAGACGCCCCGAAGAGTTGGTGGCCAGCAGAAAGCGCCCCGTGGCGTCGAGCGCGGCGCGGGTGCCGGCTGCGACCCTCGCATTCGCGAGATGCACACGAATGCGTGCCAGCAGTTCGTCCACGACCAGCGGCTTGGTGACGTAATCCACACCGCCGGCGGCGAGTCCTTCGAGCACGTTTTCGGTTTCGGTGAGACCGGTCATGAAGATGACAGGCAGCCCGCTGAACATCTTGTTGCGTTTCATGCGTCGACAGGTTTCGAAGCCATTGAGTCCGGGCATGACGGCATCCATGAGGACGAGATCCGGCGTGATCTGGTCGATCAACCGCAGCGCGCTGTCGCCATCGGTGGCGATCAGAACCGTGAACCCGGCGTGATCGAGTGTGTCGGTGAGGAAGCCGAGAGTTTCGGGAGTGTCGTCGACGACCAGGATGGTGTCGCGGCGCACGTCGGGTGCGCCACTTGCGGTGGTGTTAGCCATGTTTGCGCATTCCTTCGAGCACGTTCATGTAGCGTTTGAGATCGAAATTTGCGACCAGCGTGCGCATGCGGTTCGCAAAAGGCTTGTTGGTGGGGTCGGTTTCCATCTCGCGCAGCTTGGCCTGGATGCCGCGCACGTGGCCAATGAGGCCGAGTTGATAGAGGTCGTCGACGTGATGACGTGAATGCTCGGGCAGGGCGCCCTGCAGATCACCTTCGCGAGCGGATGCTGCGCCGGTCTCGTATACCCAACGCAGATCGAGTTGGGCTGCGAGGCATTCGAGCATGCGCTGCATGTCTATGGGCTTGATGAGAAAGGCGTCGTGAGCGGCTTCGGCGCCGCCCGGCGCGAATTCGTGCGCATTGGCGGAAACGATCACGATCTTCAGGCGTTCGAGGCCGGGCATCGTTCGCAGCGTGCTCGCCACCTGCCAGCCATTCATGCCAGGCATGGACAGGTCGATCATCGCGAGATCAGGTTGATGTTGCTCCGCCAGCGCCACTCCGCTCTCGCCGTCGTTGGCAGTGTAGAGCTCGAACTCCAGGGGCCCGAGCAGCCGGCGCACGATGTCGATGTGCGAAGGGTCATCGTCGATCAGCAGCAGCTTGCGGCGCAGACCGGCGTAGCTGATGACGGCGCGCACGCCTTCGGCGGCATCACGCATCGCATTTGGAGCCGGTGCGGCTTCCGAGAGCAATAACCGTACGGTGAATGTCGTCCCCTGGCCTTCGATGCTGGAGGCATTGATCTCGCCACCCATGATCTGCGTCAGTAGTTTGGTGATGGTGAGTCCGAGGCCAGTGCCGGGAATGGCGCGCACGTTCACGCCCTGGCCACGCTCGAAGGGTTCGAAAACCCTCTCGAGCTCGTGGGCGGGGATGCCGACACCGGTATCCGCCACCTCGAACTCCGCCACCTGGCTGCGGTAGCGCACGGTCAGTGTCGCGCTGCCGCGCTCGGTGTATTTCACCGCATTGGAAATCAGGTTGATGAGGATCTGGCGCAGGCGCTTCTGGTCGACGTGCACGAAAGCCGGCAGGTTGGGTGGGCGCTGGTAGACGAACTCGATGCCCTTGGCGGCGGCCTGCAGCCGGAACATGTCGACGATCTGATCGAGGAATTCGGCCAGCGGAACCTTGTCCCGGTTCAGGCGCAGGATGCCGTTTTCGATTTTCGATATGTCGAGGATGCCGTCGATGAGGTCGGCCAGATGTTCGGCACTGCGCCGGATCACGCGGATGGCGTTGTCCGAGGGGCCGGCGGCGCCGCGCTCGAGCAGCTGGGCATAACCGTAGATGGAATTGAGCGGCGTGCGGATTTCGTGCGAGATGCCGGCGATGTAGCGCGTCTTGGCCACGTTGGCGGCTTCGGCCACTTCCTTCGCTTTCTGAAGCGCGGCGTCGGTTCGCTTGTGGGCGTCTATCTCGTCCATGAGCATCGAGGTCTGGCGCGCCGACTCCGCCTCGGCGGCGCGCCGGCTCTCGTGCGCGAGCACGATGAGCCAGGCCATGACACCCGACACCACGAGCAGCGCGAAATACACCAGCCACAGTGTGGTCCGTATGGTCTCGCGTTCTTCGGGAACCGAGCCTCCGTACTGCTGGTATATGAGGCCTAACAAGAGACCGACGGCGAGATTGGACAGCAGGAGCAGGCCGCCGAAGTGCCCGGCGCGGGTATTCAGCAACGCGCCGACGCGCCTGGGGAGCATGCGGCGAATGAACCCGTCGAGCTGCTCGTTGAAGCGGCTGTCCGTCTTGCATTGGTCGCGGCAGCGCGCTTCGAGTGTGCAGCATAGCGAGCAGATCGGTCCCGAGTACGCCGGGCACATCGCGATGTCGCCGCGCTCGAAGACGTTCTCGCAGATCGAGCACTCGAGTTCGGAAACGTTCTCGGGCAGGCCGGTAGCGGGTCTCGCCAGGTAATACCTGCCTTTCGTGCCCCAGGCGATCAGCGGTGCGGCGATGAACGCGACCATGAGCGCGACGAATGGCGAGAGGATCTGCGCGTACAGCCCGAAGGCGCCCATGAACGCCGCGCTCGACAGCACTACGGAAATGGCCAGTGCTCCCACGCCCACCGGGTTGATGTCGTAGAGATGCGCACGCTTGAATTCGATGTACTTCGGGCTG
>DASQJS010000022.1:0-14451 GCA_035630995.1 Steroidobacteraceae bacterium
CAATACCGACAACACCGGAGCGAATTTCTTCGAGGCCGAATCGGACGAGGGCTTCTGGGGCGCGAAGATCGACTGGCAGATTTCCGACAAGCACCTCCTCGAGCTGCTGGCGTTCTCCGATGAAAACCAGAAGCTGAGCGATGGGTACCGCTTCGATCTGGCCACCGCCGAGCGCGGCGTCTACACGGGAACCACGTACAGCGACGACGGTGGAGTGAACTGGGCCGCGACCTACACGGGCTATCTGACCGAGGACTTGTCGGTGAAGGTCCTGTACGGCGAAAACGAGCGCAGCTCCGTTGCCGGCAGCCCGGCCGATCCCGATTGCAACCGGATCCTGGATGCACGAGGGACATCAACCAACATCGGATGTACAAATACCACGCAGGTTCTGGACCGCACCGACACACGTGAGGCCGCCCGCATCGACTTCGAGTGGGTGTTAGGCGAGCACCAGCTGCGCTTCGGCATGGACCACGAGACGAACACGTCCGATCACGTTCAGTACTATCCGGGCGCCGACCGGCTGCTGTACGAGATATTCCGCGTCGGCGCAGCGGGCGCCACGGTGAACGGTGTACCGCTGGCTGGTGGAACGGAGTACGTGCGCACGCGCCAGAACGAAACCTTTGGCGCCTTCGAAACGATCAACACGGCTTTCTACCTGGAAGACAACTGGTCGGTCACCGACAATCTCGTGTTGAACGCGGGCGTGCGACTGGAGGCCTTCGACAACAAGACCGCCGAAGGCGACAGCTACATCAAGATCGACAACATGCTCGCGCCGCGGCTGGGATTCTCGTGGGACATGAAGGGCGACGGCCGCATGAAACTGTTCGGCAACGCCGGCCGGTACTTCCTGCCGGTCGCGAACGTCATCAATATCAAGCAGGGCGGCGCCTTTCTCGATGAACGGACTTTCTACGGGCTCGCCGGATTCGAATCTTACGAATACAACGGCGTGACCTATCAGCGGCCCGTCCTCGGGGCGCAGTTCGGCCCGGTGGACAACTCACAGGGCGACGGCACGGTGGGCGACTTCCGCAGCGAAGTCGACGCCGACATGGATCCCGTCTACCAGGACGAGTTCATCCTGGGCTTTCAATCGATGATCAACGACAAGTGGTCATACGGCGTGCGCGGCATCTTCCGCGATCTGCATAACGCCATCGACGACATGCGAATCCTGTCCACGGGCATCGTTTGCAACGGACGGCCCAATCGCGCGGGCTTCATCATGGGCAATCCGGGGCAGCCGCTGACCATCTTCACCGACACCGACTGCAACGGCCCGGGCGGAGCGCAGGGAGACAACGACGGTTGGGTGACCGTGGACCTGGCGAACGACGGCTGGGCTTACTTCTCCGGACCGAACGGCGGCGGTACGTACACGGGTACGATCACCGGCTTTCCGGAGCCGAAGCGCACGTACAAGGCACTCGAACTTGTGCTCGATCGCGCCTGGGACCAGAAATGGGCGCTCAACGCTTCCTACACGCTGGCATTCAGCGAGGGCAACGCCGAGGGTCCGGTCAATTCCGATTTCAACTTCGGCGACAGTGGCCGTACCGAGGCCTTCGACGATCCCTGGGTGCAGGTGGGCGGCGACGGATATCTGCCGAACGATCACCGTCATGCGTTCAAGCTGCGCGGCACCTACGGACTCGGCGAGCACTGGAGCTTCGGCACCAACCTCTCTGCCATTTCCGGCCGGCCGATCAGCGCCCAGGGCGTGGGCAACCCGTTCGACGGCCATTCGTTCCATTCCTTCTACGTCTGCACCGCGAATTGCACGTTGCCGGCCGCGCAGCGGGTCTATGAGTTCAATCCGCGCGGTTCAGAAGGACGCACGCCGTGGGTCTACGATGTGAGCGCGAGCGTCACGTGGCGCGCTTCACTCGGCTTCGCCGACGCGCAAGTAAGATTGGCCGTCTACAACCTGCTGGACGATCACAATGCGCGCGAGGCCGAGGACCGATACCAGAGGACCATCGGTGGAACCACGTGCGGTAATGCTTCGGAATGCGGTGTGGGTCAGCATCACGAATTCGGACTGGCCACGACCTATCAGTCGCCGCGTTACGCGCAGTTGACGTTCAAGCTGGACTTCTGATGTGGCATCGAGCAGGCGGCCTGCCAACGCGGGCCGCCTGCTATCCTCGCGCAGTGAAGACGGTCAGCCTCGGCGGTTCGCTGCTCGCGCTAACGAGCGCCATTGGTCTTTCTGCCCCCCTCACCCTCGACACACACGTCGACATTCCGCGCACTTACATGCGCGAGGCGCGCTTCGACGCCGGTACGAACACCGAACTCAAGGTTGATCTCGGCAAAATGAAGCGCGGCGGTCTCGACGCCGCATTCTTCGTCATTTTCGTCGAACAGGGGCCGCGCACGCCCGAAGGTTACGCCGCGGCATTCGCGGCCGCCGAGCGAAAAGTCTCGGCCATCGAAGACATGGTCCGAAAATATCCGGACCGCATTCGTCTCGCCACGTCGTCCAAGGACGTCATCGACAATCACGCCGCCGGGCGCCTCTCCGCGATGATGGGCATCGAGAACGGATTCGTCATCGGCAAGGACCTGGGCAGGCTCGATGCGCTGTACGCGCGCGGCGCGCGCTACATCGGCCTCACGCATACCGGTCACAACGACATCTGCACCAGCTCTGGTGCTCTGAAAGAGTTCGGCGATACGCCGGCCTCGGAGAATGTGGGACTGAGCGTATTCGGTGAGAGTGTGGTCCGTCGTGCCAACGCGTTGGGCATGATCGTGGACGTCTCGCACGCGTCGGATGCCTGCGTGCGCGACGTGCTGCGCTGGTCGGCGGCGCCGATCATCGCCTCGCACTCCTCCGCGCGCGCGCTCACGAATCACGCGAGAAACCTGAGCGATGATCTTATGCGCTCGATCGCCGCCAAGGGCGGCACGGTGCAGATCGTCGCCTACACCGGATTCCTGAAGCTCGACCCCGCGCGCGACGCGGCCGAGAAGGCGCTCGAGAGCGAGACCGCGCGCCAGGCGGGCGATGCGGAATTCGACAGCGCGAAGCACGAATATCTTCCCGCCCATCAGCAAGGGCTCGCGCGTCTCGACAAAGACCATCCACTGGCGACGCTCGACGATTATCTCGATCACATCCAGCACGCCGTTAAAGTGGCCGGCATCGATCATGTCGGGCTCTCCTCCGACTTCGATGGCGGCGGCGCGGTCCAGGGCTGGAAGGATGCGAGCCAGACGCGCAACGTCACGGCGGGTCTGCGCAAGCGCGGCTTCACTGAGGCGCAGATCGGCCAGCTGTGGAGCGGCAATGTGTTGCGCGTGTGGCGCGACGTCGAACGCGTCGCGAAATCGTCAACCGTCACCGACAAGAAGACTATCGATGCCATTTTCGATGCGGTGGTGGCGGAGTACCACCTGCCCGGCATGGCGCTGGGCGTGGTCGAAGACGGGAAAGTGACCTACACGCGCACCGCGGGCGAACTGGTTTCCGGCGGCGGCAAGGCAATCGATGCAGACACGCTGTTCAAGATCGCCTCCAACACGAAGGCAATGACCACCGGCCTGCTCGCGCGCCTGGTGGATGCCGGCAAGCTCCAGTGGGACGACCCCGTCGTCAAATACCTGCCCCAGTTCAAGATGAGCGAGCCGTGGATCACGCGCGAGATGCGCGTGCGCGACCTGCTCATTCACAACAGCGGACTGCGCGAGGGCGCCGGCGATCTGATGCTGTGGCCGGAGCCTAACCACTTTACGCGTGCGGACATCATCGCGGGGCTTGCGCACCTCAAGCCGGTGCAGAGTTTTCGTTCGCACTATGCCTACGACAACCTGCTGTACATCGTCGCCGGAGAAGTGGCGGCCGCCGCAGGTGGCGCCACGTACGAAGAGTTGGTGCGTCGGGAAATTTTCGCTGCCACTGGTCTCAAGCGTTGCCAGGTCGGCGAATGGAACCGCGACGCGGTGGGCAACGTGGCACAGCCTCACATGTGGGAGGGTGACCGCAACCTCGCATATGCGCGTGACCCGGAAACGGTGCCCGCGATCTCATCGGCCGCCGCGGGCGGAGTTCGCTGCAGCCTGAACGACATGCTCGCGTGGATGCGCATGTGGCTGGATCCCGAACTCCGGCCGCCCGGGCAGGAGCGTCCGTGGCTCAGCCGCGCCCAGCACGACGCGTTGTGGACGCCGCAGATTCCGATGCCGATGTCCGGGCGGCAGAAGCGCTGGAACAACGGCAATTTTTCCGCCTATGGATACGGCTGGCGATTGTCGGACGTCGATGGCGTACGCCGCGTATCGCACACCGGCACGTTGGGCGGCATGTATTCGGCATTCACCCTGCTCCCCGAAAAGCGCAGCGGCTTCGTATTCATGATCAACGGCGAGGGCTCGCGCGCGCGCACGGTGCTGAACGAAGCGCTGGTCAAGCAGTTCACGGCGCCCGGCCGCGCGCCGTCAGCCGGCTGGTACATCGAGCAACTGAAGATGGAAGACCAGTCTTCGGCGTCCGCTTCCGGCCCGGCGCACCTGCAGCTTCCAATGCGGCGTCTTGCGTCGCCGTCTTCGATGAAACCCTGGCTCGGGCGTTATCGCGATCCCTGGTTCGGTGAGATCTCGATCTGCGAACGCGCCGGGCACACGCGGTTCAACTCGGTCAAGTCACCCCTGATGGCCGGCGACGTCATGCGCGTCGGCGAGCGCCTGCTGGTCGACTGGGACGACGTGAGCGGCGACGTAGAACCCTGGCTCAACTTCGCGGCCGGCAAGCCAGTCACGCTGACGCTCGCCAAGGTCGATCCCGATGGCGACTTCAGCTCGGATTTCGAAGATCTGTCCTTCACGCGCATCGGCGCGTGCGTGCCCTCGCCGAAGGTCGCCCCATTGAGCGATGCCGCCGCCATCGCGAAGATCGATGCACTGATGGGCAGCTACGCGGGCGCCGTGCCCGGCGCTTCCGTGCTCGTGCTGCGCGACGGCGCGCCAGTGGTACGCCGTTCATACGGGCTGGCAGATCTCGAACAACGCACGCCCGCCTCGCCCGAGACTAACTATCGCCTCGCCTCGGTGACGAAGCAGTTCACCGCCGCCGCCATCCTGCTGCTCGCCGAGGCGGGCAAGCTCGGGCTCGACGATCCCGTGCGAAAGTGGCTGCCGGAGCTCCCCGAGGCGGCGCAACCCGTGACGATCCGTCATCTGCTCACGCACACCGGCGGTCTCATCGACTACGAAGATTTCGTGGCCGACGATGCTCCGCAGGTGCACGACGCGGATGTGCTGCGTCTGTTGGCAAAGCCAGATCGCACCTATTTTCCGGCCGGTTCCGCCTATCGCTACAGCAACAGCGGTTACGCACTGCTCGCGCTGGTCGTCGAGAAGGCTTCCGGCCAGCGGTTCGCCGCATTCCTGCACGACCGCATCTTCGCGCCGCTCGGCATGCACGCTACCGTCGCATTCGAGGACGGTGTTTCGACCGTCCCGACGCGTGCCTTCGGCCATAGCGCCGGCGGCGAGGCCTGGACGCGCACGGACCAGAGTTCCACCAGCGCCGTGCTCGGCGATGGGGGCATCTATTCATCCGTTGACGATCTCGCGAAGTGGGACGCGGCGCTCTACGACAATCGACTGTTGCGCGAAGAATCCCGGAAGCTGGCGTTCACGCCGGCCACGCATACCGACAATCCGAGCGTCGACTACGCCTTCGGCTGGCGCATCACCGGAGAGACGCTCTGGCATTCGGGCGAGACACGGGGCTTCAGAAACGTGATCATCCGTTTTCCGGAACGGAAACTGACCGTCATCATGCTCACCAATCGCAACGACCCCGAGCCTTATTCCACCGCGCTCGCCATCGCGCAGCTCTATCTACCGTCGGCTGGGCATCCGTGATCCACAACGACGCGGTCATCCTCGGTTTACTGGCGGCCACGCTGGGCGTCGTCTTCTGGACCACGCAATCCGCGCAGCCGTTCTGGAAACGCTTCTACAAGTATGTGCCGGCACTCCTGCTTTGCTACTTCGTGCCGGCGCTCTACAACTCGTTCGGTTTGATCGACGGCGAGCATTCGAAGCTCTACTTCGTCGCGTCGAGATATCTGCTACCCGCGACGCTGGTTTTGCTGACGCTCGCCATCGATTTGCCTGCCACGTTACGGTTGGGCCCAAAAGCGCTGGCGATGTTTTTCGCCGGCACCTTGAGCGTGGTACTCGGCGGTCCAGTGGCGCTGCTCATCTGGAAGTCCCTGGCGCCCGCCAGTGTCGACGGCGAGCTGTGGCGCGGCATGAGCGCCATCGCCGGCAGCTGGATTGGCGGTGCCGCCAACCAGGCCGCCATGAAAGACGTGTTCAGCATTGAGCCGAATCTCTTCGGCGTGATGGTGGCGGTCGATGTCGTGTTCGCCAATCTGTGGTTAGCCGTGCTGCTGTGGATGGCGGCAAATCAACAGCGCGTTGATCGGTGGCTGAAGGCCGACACCACCTCAATTGCCGCGCTCGGCGAAAAGATGGAGCGTTTGCGCCTTGAAAACGAGCGCATTCCTTTGCTTCCCGAACTCATGATCATGCTCGCGCTCGCTTTCGGCGCTACCGGCCTGTCCCATGCGCTGGCCGTACCGTTGGCCAGCGCTTTCGCTGAAGTCGAGTGGGCCGTGCGCCTGTCGCTCGCCAGCGAATTCTTCTGGATCGTCGTACTCGCGACAACATTCGGGCTGCTGTTGTCCTTTACGCGCGCCAGAAATCTCGAAGGCGCTGGTGCTTCCAGGCTTGGCTCGGCCTTGCTGTACGTACTCATTGCGACTGTGGGCATGCAGATGGACATCGGCGCCGTGCTCACGAGCCCCGTGCTGTTCGGTATCGGTTTCACATGGATTGCGTTTCATGCCGTTGTCATTCTGGTCGTCGCGCGGCTGATCAGAGCGCCCGCGTTCTTCCTTGCCGTCGGCAGCCAGGCGAATATCGGCGGGGCCGCGAGCGCACCGGTGGTCGCAGCCGCGTTTTACCCATCGCTCGCTCCGGTCGGGGTGCTGCTGGCGGTGCTGGGTTATGCGTTGGGAACTTACGGCGGCTGGCTCTGCGGGCAGCTCATGCGGCTCGTCAGCCAGTAGCAATTCAAGGGCTGCCCACCGGCAACGCCGATTTCCGCACTATCATCATAATGCCCGTCCCGGTGAATTGAACTGCCCCATTCGGTGGAGGACGCAGTCACGTCCAGCAGGTAGGGTGCGCGACCATGAATACACCCTCCTCCCCCGTATCCGCGTCGTTTTCCGGCTACCAGAAGGTGGTGGTCGGCATGCTGGCGTTCCTGCAGTTCGCCGTCATTCTCGACTTCATGCTGATGGCGCCGCTGGGCGCCGTCATCATGCCGGCGCTTTCGGTCACGCCCGCGCAGTTCGGCACGGTCGTCTCGGCATACGCGTTCGCCGCCGGCATTTCGGGCCTGCTCACGGCAGGATTCGCCGATCGCTTTGACAGAAAAAGACTACTCCTCTTCTTCTATATCGGCTTCATCCTCGGCACGTTGTGGTGCGGCCTCGCGCAAAGCTTCGAATCTCTGCTGCTGGCGAGAATCGTCACGGGATTGTTCGGCGGCGTCATCGGCTCGGTCATCCTCGCCATCGCCACCGACCTGTTTCCGCCGCAGATGCGTGGCCGCGTCATGGGTTTCATCCAGACCGCATTCGCCGCCAGCCAGATCCTCGGCATTCCCATCGGCATCTATCTGTCGAACCAATGGAACTGGCACGTGCCGTTCCTCGCACTGGTGGTGCTCGGCGTCATCGGCGGCTTGCTCATCGCCGTCTACATGAAGCCGGTCGCGGACCACCTGAAGGTGCCGCAGGAACACAGTGCCTACAACCATCTGCGCAACACGGTGATCGAGCCGCGCTACCTGATGTCGTTCGTGTCGGTGCTGTTCCTTGCGACGGGTGGCTTCATGCTGATGCCGTTCAGCAGCGCCTTCACGGTGAACAACCTCGGGATCTCGCTGCACGACTTGCCCATCATCTACCTGGTGACGGGAATCGCCACGATCTTCGTCGGCCCGCTCGTGGGCAAAGTCGCCGACCGGTTCGGCCCGCTGCGCGTGTTCTTCATGGGAACTGCGCTGACCATCGTCATGGTGCTGATCTACACGCACCTGGGCGTCTCGACGCTGGCTGTGGTCACCGTAGTCAACGTCGTGCTGTTCATCGGAATCTTTTCGCGCATGATTCCGTTCCAGTCGCTCATGTCCCAGGTTCCAGCGCAAACGCAGCGCGGGTCGTTCAACGCGATCAACGCGTCCATCTCGCAGCTCGCCGGTGGAATGGCGTCCTTCGTCGCCGGACACATCGTCCAGCAGGGAGCGGACGGAAGGCTCCATCACTATGATGTCGCCGGCTATGTCGTCGTCGGAACGTCACTGCTGGCCTGCTTCCTCATGTGGCGCATTCAGCGCGGGATCTCAGCGAACGTGGCCGCGCTGGCGCACTAGCCGCGTCATTTGCTGGTTGCAGGTCATGCGCGGACAGGGCATCGTGCCGGCCATCAGCGCCCGCTGGAAGAAGCGTCGCGGTATCTCGATGACGTCGAAACCGTAATCAGGAAGTGCGAGGCCGTCATGCCATCCCACCAGGACTTCGTCGCCCGGAACACCTGCACAGCGGGGCAGCCGTGAGGCGCGCGCCAATCCGGCTGCTGGCGCTCGCCACGCTCCTGTTTGCACTCGCGCCGTGTATGAGCATCGCGGCCGACGTGCAGGCCTGGGTGACGACGGCCGATCGGAGCCGCCTGCTCGCGCGCGAATCGGGGCTGTCGTTCGCCACGCGGGCCACGCTCGCGAATCGAATCGATGTCGACGCGGGCAAGCGCTACCAGCCGATCGTCGGCTTCGGCGCGGCGGTCACGGATGCGAGCGCATGGCTCATCCAGACGCGGCTCAGCGAGACACAACGGGCCGCGCTCATCCAGGAGTTGTTCGGCCGCGATGGTGGCCTCGGTTTGAGTTTCACGCGCATCTCCATCGGCGCGTCGGATTTTTCGCGCAGTCACTACAGCCTCGGCGACACGCCCGACGGCAAGCCGGATCCGGAACTCGAGCACTTCTCCATCGAGCCCAACCGCGCGGAGCTGTTGCCGGTGCTGCGCGCGGCGCTGGCGATCAACCCCGAGCTTCGCATCGTCGGCTCGCCCTGGAGTCCGCCAGGCTGGATGAAGACCTCGGGCAGCCTGGTTCACGGGCGCCTGCTTCCCGAGGCTCAACCGGCGCTCGCGGCCTATCTAATTCGCTTCGTCGACGCCTTCGCTGCGGAAGGCGTGCCTATATTCGCGCTGACGCTTCAGAATGAACCCGACTTCGATCCGCCGGACTATCCCGGCATGAAGCTGGAACCGGCCGAGCGAGCACGCATCATCGGTCAGTTTCTCGGCCCCATGCTTGCAAAGCGGACGGCACCACCACTCATCCTCGACTGGGATCACAACTGGGACAAGCCGGAGTCACCTCTCGCCGTGCTCGCCGACCGCGAGGCCGCGCGTTACATCGCCGGCGTCGCCTGGCATTGCTACGGCGGTAACGTCGCGGCTCAAACGCAGGTGCACGACGCGCATCCGGACAAGGACACGTATTTCACCGAATGCTCCGGCGGTGAATGGGATCCGGTTTTCGGCAATTCGCTGCGCTGGATGGTTCGCGAGCTCATCATCGGTTCGACGCGCGGCTGGTCGCGCGGCATCGTGCTGTGGAATCTCGCGCTCGACGAGAACCACGGGCCGCACGCGGGCGGCTGCGGAGATTGCCGCGGTGTCGTGACCATCAACTCGACGACTGGCGCGATCACGCGCAACGTCGAGTACTACGCGCTCGCGCACGCAAGCCGCTTCGTCATGCCGGGCGCGCATCGCATCGAGTCGACGACCGGCATCAAGGGTCTGGCGACCGTGGCATTTCAGAACGCGGACGGGTCGATGGCGTTGATCGTCCTGAACGACGCGAAACGCCGGCGCAAGTTTTCCGTCCGCTCCGCCGGCGCGTCATTCGACTACGCGCTACCAGCCGGCGCCGTTGCGACCTTCGTCTGGAATCCGAAGAGTTAGCGGGGAGCGCCCAACACCTCGCGCAGCGGGGGCGCGGCATTCGGATTGAAAGCTTGAAAGTCTTCTCCCACGAGCGCCGCGATGGTCGACGCGACCTGCGATTGAGTGACTGCCACTGAAGCCTGGCGCTCGCCGAGGGGCTGTGTGTCCGGCCCGATGACCGCGATCCAGATTGCATCGGATCCCTTTTGATCGACGCCGTGGTCACGCCACTGGGTGGGGCCGCTGCCGCGGCCATGGTCCGTCGACACGACGAGCGTTGTTTTATCCTTGTAGTGCGCCGAAGACTGCAGCTGCCGCCACAGGTCCGCGAGATAGGCATCGAACGAATGCGCGGTTTCGAGGAACGCATCGTAGCGCCCCATGTGCTGCCAGGTGTCCGTGTCGCCGTACCCGATGAACATCACGCGAGGTTGATGGGCGCGCAGGTGTTCGCGGACCACGACGTGCAGGAACGAATCGTAGGGATCGTCGCCTTCGATCCGGGTGGTGGTGCGATAGAGTTCGCTCAGCAACAGGCCATGCGCGCTGCGATCATTCGCATCGACCAGGGTCGCGCCAGCGCGAATCGGAAGTCCGCTGCGCGAACCGTTGAAGATGTCCGCGAACGTCGCCCAGGTTCCGAAGATCTCGACCTTGCCCGCAAGACCCGGCCGTGTGTTGAGCCACTCGAAGACCGTCACGTTCGGGTTCGGCCCGAATTCATTCGTATCGATGCGCGGATCGGCTGCTCCGCTCGCCATCTCGTTGTATCCGGGGTACGAGAACCACCTCGTGTTCGTCACCCGCGCCACGCTGCCCTTGTGCTGGTTGCCGTAGATCTGGCCTTGGGTCGCGACCGTTTCCCACAGGAACGGAAACAACTTGCGGCGCCGCACCGAAGGATCTTCGTCCCAGTATTTTTTCCTGAGTTTGTCGTTCAACAGCGTGGGATCCGCACCCGTGAACACTTCCTGCCAGCGCACGCCATCGGCGATGACGAGAATCACGTTGCGGGTGTCGCCGGCCCATGCAGCCGAGGCGAAGCACAACGCTACACCGGCAATCGCGCGAAACAGCAGCTTGGTATTCATGAGGGGAAGATACTCCTGACGAAGGGTTTCACGCATTTCGCCTCGATACTGCAGACACTCCTGCTGGCTGCGCCGCTGGCCGCGGCGCCCGCGACCTGTCACATCGATCCGGAACACTATTCATCAGCAACGGCGTGAGACCGTTCCGTCAGCCAAACAACTTCTTCGCAATCGTTGCTTGGTGAAGGCAGACCGTGCGGGCGTATCATGCGTGCACGCGTCCGAGGCAAGGCTCATGTCACCATTCGACCGACGTTCATTCCTGTCGCTGGCCGGCAGCGCCGCGGCCGGCTCGCTCTTGTCCCGATCCGCGCAGGCGGCGGCCACGCGGCCCAACATCCTCTTCATCCTCGCCGACGATCTCGGCTACGCCGATCTCTCGTGTTATGGCCGCGGCGACCTCCGCACGCCGCGGCTCGATCGCATGGCCCGCGAGGGGGTGCGTTTCCTGCAGTCGTACTCCAGCTCGCCCGTGTGTTCGGCCACGCGTGCCGCGCTGATGACGGGCCGCTATCAATACCGCCTGCGCGTGGGACTGGAGGAGCCGCTGCGCGACACCGCGGAGATCGGGCTGCCGCCGGAGCAGCCCACGCTGCCCTCGCTGTTGCGCGACGCCGGATATCGCACCTCGCTGGTGGGCAAGTGGCACCTCGGGCTGTTGCCGAAATTCGGCCCCTTGCAGAGCGGCTACGAATCTTTCTACGGAGTGCGCGGCGGCGGCGTCGACTACTACAGCCATGTCGGCACCGGCGGCCGCAAGGATCTCTGGGATGGCGACCAGCCGCTGGACACGCAGGGCTACTTCACAGAACTGCTCACCGAGCGGGCGCTGCAGCAACTGCGCACGTTCACTCGGGAACACACGCCGTTCTTCTTGAGCGTGCACTACACGGCGCCCCACTGGCCCTGGGAACCTCCCGGCGACGACAGCGAGTCGCGTCGAATCGCCGGCAGGAGCCTGTTCCATTACGACGGCGGCACCCATAGCGTGTACCGGCAGATGGTCGAGCACCTGGATGCGCAGGTCGGACGGCTGCTCGACGCGCTGGCGCAGTCCGGCGCGGCGCGCGACACACTCGTGATATTCACCAGCGACAACGGCGGTGAACGCTTCTCGAACACCTGGCCCTTCAGTGGACGCAAGGGAGAACTGCTCGAAGGCGGCGTGCGCGTGCCCACGCTGCTGCGCTGGCCGCGCGCCATCCGCGCCGGCGCGACCAGCGAACAGGTCAACGTCACCATGGACTGGCTACCTACCTTGCTCGCGGCCGCGGGGGTTGCGCCTGATCCCGGCGCTCCGTCCGACGGCATCAACCTGTTGCCGTCCCTCGCGCCTGGTGCGAACCCCGTCCCCCGCAAATTGTTCTGGCGGTTCAAGGCGAACCATCAGCGCTCGGTACGCGACGGTGACTTCAAGTTGCTCAAGATCCAGAACAACGTGTTCCTGTTCAACGTCGTGGAGGACCCACTGGAGCGGGCCAACCTGCGCGACCGGCACCGCGAGGTCTTCGAGCGACTCAAGTCGGAGTGGGACCAGTGGAACGCCGCCATGCTTCCCCAGCTGCCGGAGACGCTCGCCTCGCCGCCGTCGGGCAGCGACGCGCCCGATCGTTACGGAACATCGCCACCGCCCAACTCGGTGGATGATGTCTCGACGTGGCCCGGCGCCTTGCCCGCGAAGCTCTGAGGCACCGGCCCACCAATCTGGAGAGCTTGGGAGCTCAGGTTGAGGCGCAATGGCGCGCGATGAATTCGGCGTGCGTGGGCATTGCCTCGACACATGCCGCGATGACGCGCTGCGTGTCGGCCAGGAAGGCGCGTACCTCGTCGAGCGGGCGCAAGTCGGCAAATGGGTGGTAGCCGCTCGCGCGAATACGCTGCCCCTCCATCACCTGCACCCAGCTCAACTCGCCAAACAGCTCATTGTCTTCACGGAAGAAGCGTCCGTTGCTCCGATACAGGTCGATCTTGTGCTGCAGCGTCGGCGGCACTTCCATCGTGCGGCAGTACTGCCAGAACGGAGTGTCGTCGCGTTCCGTGGCCTTGTAGTGCAGGACGATGAAGTCACGCGCGCGCTCGTACTCGATGCGCGTCTGCGTGTTGAGCTCGTCGATCTCGGCCTGATCGAAGCCGGCCCGCGGAAACAGCGACATCAGCCGCGAGATCGCCGTCTGGATCAGGTGGATGTTGGTGGACTCGATAGGTTCGAAGAACCCGGCCGCCAGACCCAAGGCGATGCAGTTGCGGTTCCATACGCGCTTGCGCCGGCCCGGCATGAAGGGGATGTGCCGCGGTTCGGCCAGCGGCTCGCTGTCCAGGTTTCCCGTCAGGATCGCAGTGGCATCCTCCTGGCTCATGAAGCGACTGGAGTAGACGTGGCCATTGCCGATGCGATGCTGCAGCGGAATGCGCCACTGCCAGCCGGCGCCATGCGCCGTGGCGCGCGTCATCGGGATCAGGGGCTCCACGGAGCGGCTGGGGACCGCGACCGCACGGTCACAGGGCAACCAGTGCGACCAATCTTCGTAGCCGGTATGTAAGGTCTTCTCGATGAGCAGGCCCTGCATCCCCGAGCAGTCGACGAAAAAATCACCGGCGACGCGACTACCGTCGTCCAGGACAACTGCATTGATAAATCCGTCTGGCTCGCGCTGCTGCACGGAGACGATCTTGCCTTCAATGCGTTCGACGCCGTTTCGCTCGGCCAGCCGGCGCAGGAATCGGGCATACAGTCCGGCATCGAAGTGGTACGCGTAGGTGATTTCACGCAGCGGCGAGCCCGCCATGTCCGGCCGTGGCCGCATGAACCTGGCGCGTCGCGGGGCCGCGGTGTTGATGGAGTAGTCGCCGAGGCTGGAAGCCAAGCCAGCCTGCGCACCGCGCAACCAGAAATGATGGAACGGCAGTCCATCCAGGTCGGGCCCGAGCTTGCCGAAACCGTGGGTGTAGCGGTCGCCGATCGCGCTCCAGTTCACGAACTCGATACCGAGCTTGAACGTGCCGCGCGTGGCGCGCAGGAACTCGTCTTCGTCGATGCCGAGAATGCGATTGAAGGAGACGATGTGCGGGATCGTCGCCTCGCCGACACCGATGATGCCGATCTCGTCGGATTCCACGAGCCGGATCGAACACGCGCGTCCGAAGTGGTTCGAAAGCGCGGCGGCCGTCATCCAACCCGCAGTGCCACCGCCTACGATGACGATGTCACGGATCAGCGGACCCGTCATGCCTCGACTCCGCGCGACGACACCTCAGAACTTGTACGACGCGCCCAACATGATCACACGTCCATAGTTGTCGTCTT
>DASQJS010000023.1:0-2933 GCA_035630995.1 Steroidobacteraceae bacterium
CCCGTGGTCGTCGAGGTACCCACCGCCGTCGCAGCGCGGCCGAGCGCCTCTTTCACGCGCGCCGATAGCGCGCCGAAGCTCATGCCCGCGATGGTGATGGGGGTGGCGAGCTCGATGGGCTTCGTGGCGTGGCGCGTTCCGAGCACGGTTCGTGTCGAACATTTCTCGCGATAACCCTCGAGCGGATAACGCGACAGCGACGCGCCCAGGAAGACGAGATCGTCGAACGACGGCAGGTGGCGCTTGGCACCGAGCCCGCGTATTTCATACAGACCTGAGGCCGACGCGCGCTGGATGTAGTCGATGACGCGCCGGTCGTAGCCGGACGACTCTTCGAGCTGCAACTTGTTATCCATTTCAATATTCCTGGTTGGCGTCGGCATGCCAGTGGTAGAGGCCCTTGGCCGACGCCACGCGCTGGAAGGATTCTGGATCGTGCGCGAGTCCCGCGCGCGCTAACAACTCGCGAACCGCCACGTAGTCGGCGTCGGTCATGGGCTCGAAGCGCGCATCGGCACCGAGCGAGCGCACCCGGCCGCGAACGTAGATCACCGCCTCGTACAGTGAATCACCGAGCGCATCGCCGGCATCGCCGCAGATCACGATGCGCCCTGCCTGGGCCATGAACGCCGAGAAGCTGCCCACGTCGCCACCAACAACAATATCGCCGCCCTTGAGCGAAATGCCGCAGCGGAGCGCGGCGTCTCCGAGAATCACCAGAAGTCCGCCATGCGCCGATGCTCCGGCTGCCGTGGACGCGAAACCTTCGACGCGGATGCTCCCCGACATCATGTTCTCGCCTACGCCGGGGCCAGCGTTGCCATGCACCGTGATGTTGGCGTGCATGTTCATGCCGCCGGCGTAGTAGCCGGCGTGGCCGTCGATGGACACGTCCAGCGGTGCATTGAGCCCGGCGGCGATGGAATGTGCGCCGTCGGCGTTGAGTATCTTCACGCGCTTCACACCTGCGTCGATCGCGTCGCGGTGCAGGAAGCGATTCACCTCGCGCAGCGGTGTCGTGGCGAGGTCGAAGAGTTTCACGCTTTCCACGAGTACACCTCTTCGGGTAACGGCTCGAATACATTCGCGTGCCGCACGCCCGGCAGGTGCGCGAGCGAACGGAACTCCGAGGCGATGGCGACATAGTCGTCCGTCTCGGCAACCACCGCGGGCTTGCAGGCGAAGGCATCGCGCACGATCAGCATTTCCTTGTCGGTTCCCATGAGAAACGTGAAGAAGCCGTCGAGCTCGGAAAAGCCGCGATGCACGGCGGTAGTCAGATCGTCCCCCTCACGCATGCGCCACTCGAAGAACCGGCAGGCGGCCTCGGTGTCGTTGTCGGTGACGAAGCGGATGCCGAGCGGCTCGAGTTTCCTGCGCACCAGGTGCGGATTGGACAGCGAGCCGTTGTGCACGAGGCAGAAATCCTGGCCGGCCGTGAACGGGTGCGCATGCGCGGGCGTGACGGCGGATTCCGTGGCCATGCGCGTGTGCGCCACCACGTGCGTGCCAGTCACTTTGTTCAAGGCGTAGCGCTCGACGATGTCCGCCGGCGCACCGATGTCCTTGTACAGATCGATGGAGCGGCCCATCGACAACACGTAGATTTCGGGCGCGGCTTCGCCGATCCAGGCCTTGACCGCTTCGGGGTCGGCGCGCGTCGTCAGCACGGCGTGCTGGCCGGTCTCCCTGAACCGGTGTTTGCCATCGAACTCGGCGGTGAGCTCCGCCGCGAGGCGCTTCCAGTCCGCGGCCCCCTCGCCCCAGAACAACGACAGCTTGTGAAAATCAGCGTTGGCGCTGCCGAAGATCGCGACGCCTGCCGAGTCCGGACCACGGCTGGTCATGCCCACCAGCATGGGCGTCATGAGCTCGCCTAACTGATCGCGCAGCTCCGGCTTCTTGAGCAGCAGCCCGACGATGCCACACATCAGAAGAACTCCAGGTATCGCCTGGTCTCCCAGTCGGAGACGTGGCGCGCGTATTCGGTCCATTCCATGCGCTTGAGCTTGATGAACTCGGCCGCGAGCTCCGCACCCAGGCCCGCCTTCACTACTGCGTCAGTTTCGAGCGCGCCAATGGCCTCCAGCAGGTTCTGCGGCAAGAGCGAAATCTTCCTTTCCTGGAGTTGCGCTTCTGACAACTCGTACATGTTCAGATTGGTGGGCTCGCCCGGATCGAGCTGGCGGTCGATACCATCGATACCCGCCGCCACCACTGCCGCCAGCGCGAGATAAGGGTTGCAGCCCGAGTCCGGCAACCGCAGCTCGAGCCGCCCGCCCGGAATGCGCACGCAGGCCGTGCGATTGTTGTCGCCGTAGGCGACATACGCCGGCGCCCAGGTGGCGCCCGACAGCGCGCGCCCCACGACGAGTCGTTTGTACGAGTTCACCGTGGGAGCGCACACCGCCGCCAGCGCACGAGCGTGCGCCAGCACTCCCCCCAGAAATTGATAGGCCATGGTCGAGAGCGACAATCCGCGCTTGTCGCTCTTGTCCTCGAAGAGATTCTTCTGCTGGTCGTTGCCGAGCGAGATGTGGAAGTGCGCGCCACTGCCCGTGCGATTCGAGAAGGGCTTGGGCATGAACGTGGCCACCATGCCGTGTTTGCGCGCGATCTCGCTGGCCGCCATCTTCACGAACGTGAAGTTGTCGGCGGACTTGAGCGCATCCGCGTACGTGAAGTTCACCTCGAACTGGCCGTTCGCATCCTCGTGGTCGATCTGGTAGACGTCGATGCCCACGCTGCGCAGGGAAAGCGTGATCTCATCGAGCACGCCGCTGGCGCGCGACAGGCCCTTGTAGTCGTAACAGGGCTTGTCGAGGTCGTCGGTGGGGTCGAAGGGGCCGAGCTTCCCGGCCGGATCCCGGCCGAGCAACATGAACTCGGGCTCTATGCCGACGTACATCGTGATGCCGCGCTCGGCGAGCCGC
>DASQJS010000024.1:0-5042 GCA_035630995.1 Steroidobacteraceae bacterium
GCGAAGATATCCGCAGCCATCGCCGGCAAAGACGAAGCGGCCGCCAACGACGTGCGCAAATCCACACTGACGCAGCTCGAAGGTGAATGCGAGGCGCAGACGAAGCAGAAATGCCAGAGCGTCACGCTGTATGAGGGCGGCCAATACTGGTTGTACAAGTACAAGCGCTACACCGACGTGCGGCTGGTGTTCGCGCCCGAGGCGTCCATCGCGGCCTTTGGCGGTGACCCCGACAATTTCCAGTTTCCGCGCTGGTGCCTCGACATGGGCCTGCTGCGCGCCTACGAAGACGGCAAGCCGGCCAAGCCGGCCAACTTCCTCAAGATCAACTTCGCCGGCCCTGCGGCCGGTGAAGCGGTGTTCGTGTCCGGCCATCCTGGCGCCACTGATCGTGGGTTGACGCTGGCGCAGCTCAAGCAGCAGCGCAATCTCGACCTGCCGCAGTGGTTACTGCGGGCGTCCGAGATTCGTGGCCGCCTGATCCAGTTCTCGGCATCGAGCCCGCAGAACGAGCGCATCACCGCCGATCTGCTCAACGGCCTCGAAAACGGCATCAAGGTGCGTCGCAAGATGCTCGACGCGCTGCATGAGGATTCGCTGCTGGCGCGCAAGGCCGCCGAACAGGCAACGCTCGAGAAGAACGTGGCGAAGAATGTCGCGCTGAAGAAGAGCACCGGCAACCCCTGGGGCGATATCGACGTGGCGCTGGCCGCCGAGCGCGGCATCTTCCAGCCTTTGAATTACATCGAGAACGGCGCGGGCTTCCAGGGCCGACTCGTGAATTACGCGCGCACGCTGGTGCGCGGCACGGCCGAGCGTGAAAAGCCCAACGGCCAGCGCTACCGTGAATTCACCGACAGCGCGCTGCCGCGCGTTCAGCAGAATCTCGGCGCCTCGGTGCCCGTGTACCCTGAGCTCGAAGAGCTGCGCCTCGGCGCCAGTCTCGAGCGCATGCGCGAGTGGTTAGGCCCGGACCACCCCGTGGTGCGCAAGCTGATGTCGAAGGAATCGCCCGCGGCCCTCGCCAAGCGCCTCGTGACCGAGACGAAGCTGGCAGACCCGGCCGTGCGGCTGGAGCTGTGGAAAGGCGGTTCGGCCGCCATCGCCGCCTCGAACGATCCCATGATCGTGCTCGCGCGCAGCATCGATGCCGACGCGCGCGCCGTACGCAAATCCTACGAAGACACCGTGGAAGCGCCGCTGCGCTCCGCGACCGAACGCATTGCCCGCGCACGCTTCTCGACATTGGGCACCAGCGTCTATCCGGACGCCACGTTCACGCTTCGCCTGAACTACGGCACCGTGCAGGGGTGGAACGAGAATGGCAAGCCGGTCGAGCCGTTCACGAGGCTGTCGCGCGCCTTCGAGCGCGCCACGGGCTCGGATCCTTTCCGCATTCCCGAGAGCTGGGAGCGCGTGAAGGGCAAGCTCGACATGAACACGCCGTTCAACCTGTCCACCAACAACGACATCGTCGGCGGCAATTCGGGCAGCCCGTTGATCAATGCCAGAGGCGAGATCGTTGGCCTGCTGTTCGACGGCAACATCCATTCGATCTCCGGCGCGTACTGGTTCGACACCGAGAAGAACCGCGCCATCGCCGTACATCCCGCCATCATGCGGGAGGCGCTGTCCAAGGTTTATGCGGCGGATGCGGTGCTGGCTGAGCTAGCCAGGTAATAGATAGGGGGCAGCTCCCTTTTGCTAAGGAAAGGGTGCTGCTCCCATTCTCGCGACGACTTCGAAGCGGATGCGCATTTCGTCGAGCACCACCAGCGACCCCATGGCGACGCTGAACGGCTTGAGCCCCAGCTCCGATTGCCTGAGCGGAAATTCTCCACGCGCGACCAGCGCGCCTTCCTTGTTTTCCAGCGTGATCGGGACGCGTACGTTGCGCACCTGATCCTTGATCCTGATCTCCACGCCGACATCGAATCCTTCCGCCGCGGCGACGACGTCGGTGGTGCGCAACTGGATGGTCGGGTACTTCTCGCCATCCAACAACGCTTCCGACAGCAGGTTCTTGCGCGTTCCATCACGCGCGCTCTGCGGTACCCCCGGCGGGAAGTCCGGACCGGCCATCTCGCGCATGGCCGGCTCGTCGATGGTCAGTTCGTTCACTGGAACACTGATGTCGAAACGCGACTGCAGCGGATCGTCAGTGACGAACACCGAACCCGATAGTTGATGCGACGCGATGACGTGGTTGTGACCAAGGCGAGCCATCGTGCCCCCGCGAAAGACGAGGATCTGCAGCAACGACTCTTCGGCGACGACGGCATATTCACGCGCGCCGGCGGGTGGCGCCGATGGCGTGGGCGGAGCCGGTACGGTGGACGGAGTTTCGGCGACTGGGGGGCTTGTCTGACACGCGGCCAGCCCCCATAGCACGAGGCCCGCAACAACCACTCGAAGCGGGAACCCGTGACAGGCCTTTCGTGTACTCATGACGTGTAACTCATCCTTCCGTGGCTTTGACCGGACTCATCCCCAGCGGCTAGCTTACCGGCATGACTTTTCGTAACACCAACCAGTCATGGGGTTCCCTGACCAAGGCGCTGCACTGGATCATCGTGATCCTCATCATCAACCAGTGGGTGATCGCAGAACGCGCCGAGGAACTCAAGGGGCTCGCAAAACTGCAGACGCTGGGTTGGCACAAGTCATTCGGCATGACCATCCTGATGCTGGCGATCATCCGGTTGGTTTGGAGATGGATGAATCCGGTGCCGGACCTCACCGCCGAGACCAGGCCATGGGAGCGCGTACTCGCCAGGATTTCCCACGTGTTGCTCTACGCACTGATCTTCGCCATGCCGCTCACGGGCTGGATGATGTCCTCGGCGCGCAATTTTCCCGTGAGCTGGTTCAAGCTGTTCCAGTTCCCGGACCTGGTGGCGCCGTCCGATCAGCTTTTTCACCGGATGCAGGATCTGCATCACCTGCTGTTCAGCGTCCTGGTGACCGTCGCGCTGCTGCACATCGCCGGCGCGCTCAAACATCACTTCATCGACAGGAACGACGTACTGAAGCGCATGTTGCCCTTCGGCGGCGTCAAGTGAATTCATGACTAACTACATTGTTTCGATGGCAGCCGCGGTCGCGCTGCTCACCGGTGCCTGCCACGCCGCCGACACCCCGGCAACGCCCCAGCCCGCCGCAAAACCGGCCGCCGCGGCACCCGCCGCCACTACGACTCCCGCCGCCGCGGTCCAGCGCTGGGTGCAGGCCCCGGGCAGCAGTCTCACATTCACCTTCGACCAGGAGGGAGCCGCGAGCAAGGGATCGTTCAGGCAGTTCAGCACCGAACTCACCTACGATGACAAATCTCCCGCGGCGGGCAGCCTCAACGTGAAAATCCAGATCGCCTCGATCGACACCCAGGACCAGGAGCGCAACGACATGCTGGCGAGCGCCGATCTGTTCGACACGGCAAAATTTCCGACCGCGCAGTACAGCTCGAGCAGCTTTGCGCGCACGGCCGCCGGTGGCCTCGAGGCCGTGGGCAAGCTCACATTGCGCGGCGTGACACACGACCTTCGGCTGCCACTGAAAATCGTACCGACTGCTGCCGGCCTCGAACTCTCCGGCGCCACGGCCATCAGGCGCCTCGACTACGGCGTCGGCCAGGGAGACTGGAAATCCACCGAAGGCGTGGCGGACGAAGTGAAGATTCAATACAAGGTCGCGCTGGTCAAGGCGAAGTAATGCGATGACGATGACGAACTCCATGCGCCACGTCTGGATGGGCATTTCACTGAGCGTGGCGCTGCTCACGGCCTATCCGGCCTGGACCGGCAGCACCAGCTGGTGGATGACTGGCATCGCGCTTTTCGTGTTTGCGATATTCCTGCTCGAACCCTGGTTCCTCACCTGGGAGCTGCGCAGGCGCGGCGAGGCACTGCAGATCACCGACGAAGGCGTGTTGCGCCGGCTGGCCCGTGGCGACAGCGAGTTCGTGCGGTGGAGCGAGCTGCGTGAAGTGTCCATCGTCCTGACGCAGGGCGTGAACCTGAGCGAAGACTACTTTTACGTGCTTGCCGGCGCCGGCTCTTCGGGGGTGCTGGTGGGCCAGGTGCTCGCCACGAAATACGACCTGCTTTCGCACCTGTCCAAACTACCCGGCTTCGACCACCGCAACATCACCACGGCGATGGCATCGCCAGTGAACCAGAAGATCACCTTGTGGCGCGCGGCCCCGATCGAGGGCGAGGTCGAGGTGCTGCCGAGTCGTGCGCTGAACTGATCGGCCTCGGCGATACGCCGTTCAGAACCTGCTGCCATCCTTGCGCGTGAACATCACGGCGGCCCCAGTCCCATGGAAGTGCAGGTCGACATCGGGGTAGAAGGCCCGGTCCGCCTTGTCGCGGTTGCTGATCTCGAGATATACCGCTGGCTCGCTGCTGCGATTGATCAGCTGATGTCCGTCACCGGTCCTGCCATCGGCGGAAGCAGGAAATCCCGCGCACATCCCGGCGCCCAGCGTCTGCTCGCCGGCATCGGTCTTCACCACGATCTCGCCTGACAACACGAAGATGAATTCGTCCTCGTGTGTGTGCCAGTGGCGCATCGAAGATTCTTTTCCCGGCGGCAGTGTCGTGTAGTTGATGCCGATCTTCGTCAATCCCAGGGGATCGCCGAGCGCGCGCTTTTCGCGTGGCAGAACGCGCGAACGATAGGGCTCGGGATATCCCGAACTGGTGCGCGGCGCGAGCGTCATGGGATCGAGCGCGGGCTTTTTCAAAGTCATATGCGTTGACCCTTTTCCGACTGCGTGCAAGTGTAGCGCCATGCCGCAGATGTTTGATGATGTCGGTGAGATCGTGGAAGAGGCGCTGCGGCGCGTGGGCAAGCGCGTGGTGCTGGCACTTCCGCTCGGCATCGGCAAGCCCAACCTCATAGCCAACGAATTTTTCCGGCGCGCACGCGGTGACGCCACGCTGGACCTGACCATTTTCACGGCGTTGAGCCTGCGCAAGCCCACGGGATCGAGCCCGCTGGAGAAAGCGTTCATCGATCCGCTGGCGGCGCGGGTGTTCGGC
>DASQJS010000025.1:0-2324 GCA_035630995.1 Steroidobacteraceae bacterium
TCCACGCTCGATCCATTGGTGCTCGCGAACCAGTCGATGGCCTGCCGTCGGGTCCAGCGCTTGGCGTGCAGCCCCGTGTCCACCACGAGACGGCACGCGCGGAAGGCGATGGACTGCAGGTACCCCAGTCGCCCGAAGGGATCTTCGTCGTAAACGCCGAGCTCATTGGCGAGCTGTTCGGCGTAGAGGGCCCAGCCTTCCGAATACGCGTTGAACGCGAGCAACGACCGGACCAGCGGTAGTTTGAAGGTGTATTCCCCCTGCCATACGTGGCCGGGAAGCGATTCGTGATAGGTGAGCGTCGGCGTGTTGTAGGTGGTGAACACACTCATGGTGTGCATGTTGATCCAGAACTTGCCGGGCACTTTGCCGTCGATGGTGCCGGGTCCACCGTATGCGCCTGGCGCACCGGGCTCCACTTCCGGCGCCATGCGCTTGATCTCGAAGTTTCCGGGCACCAGGGTTTCGAAGGCGCGAGGCAGACGTGTGCGAATGTCGGCGACGCGAGCATTGAGGAATGCCATGAGCTTGGCGCGGCCAGCATCACTTTCCTCGAACCGGAAGCGATCCTGCTTGCCGAGCGCGGTCATGCGTTCGCCGACGGTTCCCTGGCTCATGCCCTGAGTTTTGAGGATGCCGTCCATCTCGGACTGCAACGCGCGCAATTCTTCCTGGCCGCGCGCATGGATTTCGTCCGGCGTCATGCGCGTCGTGGTTCCGGCACGCAGCGTCCAGGCGTAATACTCGTCGCCGCGCGGCAGTTTCCAGACACCGGCGTCGTTATTGGCTTGTTTGCGATGCACCTCGAGCTCGGCGATCTGGCGGTCGAGCGCCGGTGCGACCTTGTCGGTAGCCAGCTTCGCAGCGCGAGCCGCGTAATTGCCCGGCATGTTTTTCGTGCGCTTCGCGAGCGACGCGACCAGCGACCAATCGGCCACGTTGCCGCTGCGCGCGAGCTTGATCTGCTTCAGTGTCTTGTCGAGCAGAAAATCCGGCGCAACCACACTCTGGGCCGCCGCGCTTTTCAGCCGTCCGGTTTCACCTTCGAGCTGGCCCGCATACGCCTCCATGCGGGCGAGATAGGCGTCCGCGTCTGCGGCATTTCCCACTGTGTGCTGCTCATCCAGCATGCTGGGGATTTCCAGAAACGCACCCGTGTTCTGGGCCACCACGTACGGCGCATTGCGCCACGACCACTGGGAGTTGAGCAGCGCCACATCGCCGTAGGGAAATGCAAAACCTTCGAGCGCGAACTCATGCGCGGTGCGCACGACGTCGACATCGATTCGCGCCGCATTTCCCAACCTGGACGTGTCGATGGACTTCAGTCGGTCGATCCGTTGTGCAACGCGTTTCGCGATGGCCTTCTGGCCCGCGGCCGAGCGATCGCCCAGCTTCGACTTCAAGGCGGCGCGGGCGCCATTGTCGATGCCGAGCTGCGTCGCGCTCTCGGGATAGTCGACCAGCAGTTCTTCGGTGACGGCTGCAAGCAGAGTCTCCGCGGCCTTGTCGCCCGAGGGAATGGCGCTCCCGGCGGGTAGATTGCTGACAGCAAGCACAGCGCCGCTGCCTATGACGAAGTCACGGCGCGTATTTTTGACTTCCATGACGCACGGTAACGCGCGCCCGGCGCCGAGCGCCAGTGCAATTCAACAACCAGACCAGAGTCCGGTCTCAGTCGGGTTTGTCGGCGAGCCTTCGGAAGACCCGGACCATGATTTCTTCTGCGAGCAGCATCACGACCACCACGACAATGAGGGTCACGATTCCGTGCCAGATGCCGAGGAACCTGACCTTGTCGCCGAACAACTGGGCGAGCGCCTCGAGGATGACGAACTTCGACCCGAACAGGATAAGCCAGGCACAAAAGTATTTGAGGAACGTCATCAAGGCGCCGGTTTTCGCTTTAAACCAGTCCAGCACCTTGTGCTCAAAAATGATCGTCACCTTCAGCAACACCTGCAACACCAGTGCAGCCCACAGCGACGTCGTGAACGTATCGACGTCCACTTTCGCTGAGTACTCCGCGAAGAGGTTCAGCACCACCAGGTCCATGAGGAAGCCGGTGTAATAGCGGAGGAACAGCCGCTGCTTGTTCGAGGGGGCTTCCGCCGAAGCCGGCATGAGCGCGTCGGTCATTGCAATACTCCGCAAGGCACTGCGGACGAGCCTACGGCATCTGAAAAATTGCGCAGTTGGCCCTAGGGCCTACGCGTCAGGTCGCGGCGCCCTCATACCACTCGGCGTAGGGGCTGTTCTTTACCTTGTGGCGATTGAGGTCGGGCGTTCCGTCGCTCCACCAGACCGCGCCCCGTTCGCCGAGC
>DASQJS010000026.1:0-12156 GCA_035630995.1 Steroidobacteraceae bacterium
TGAACGGTGACGTCGAGGTCCGGATTTCAGATAACGGCCCGGGCGTTTCGCCGGAGCATCTGGATCGCCTGTTCGATCCATTCTTTACGACCAAGAGGTCCGGCACGGGCCTGGGCCTGGCGATCAGCCGTACCATCGCGCAGGGGCACGGCGGTACTATCGGCATCCGGCCGGTAACGCCCCATGGGGCAAGCTTCCACGTGAGCCTGCCGGCGATGGAGAACGAATGTCCATGAAGAACGAAGTTGCAACCGTGATGGTAGTCGACGACGACGCGGGAATACGCAACGCCATGCGTACGCTGCTCAAGTCGGTAGGCCTCAACTGCACGCTGTTTGCATCCGCGCAGGAGTTCCTTGGCGCATATCAACCGACGCAGCAAGGATGCCTGATTCTCGACATCCGCATGCCGGGCATGAGCGGGCTGGAGTTGCAGCAACAGCTGAATCTGAGCGGCGCGGTCATTCCGGTCATTTTCATGACCGGGCACGGTGACATACCCATGGCGGTCGAAGCCATGCAGCATGGCGCGTTCGATTTCCTGCAAAAGCCCTTTCGCGATCAGGATCTCCTCGACCGTATCCAGCGAGCCATCGCAAAAGACGGCGAGCTGCGCAAATCACTGGGGGAACACGCGCGCATCAAGGCGCACCTGGATTCCCTGACGCCGCGCGAACGCGAGGTGCTCGACCTGATGACGAAGGGCAAACAGAACAAAGCCATCGCCCAGGACCTGGCCGTCAGCCCGCGCACCATCGAGATTCATCGCGCCCGAGTCATGGAGAAAATGAATGCGCAGTCGGTGGCGGAGCTGGTGCGCATGATGCTCGACCTGGATCACGCTGCATCCGGCGGCCGGTGAGCCCGAACTCACCACCGCCAGCCTGGCCGCGCGCCGCCTGCATGGTTGGCGGGATCGAATATCGCATCCGGCCCATACGCAGCGACGATGCGGAACGCGAGCGGGCATTCATCATGAGCCTCACGCCCGAGTCACGCTTCCAGCGTCTCATGTACACACTGCAGGAACCGTCCGCGGAATTCGTCGCGCGCATGGTCACTGTCGATCAGCATCGCGACATGGCTCTCGTGGCGGTAGTGGGCGGCGAGGCGGAAGAAAAGATCATCGGCGTAGCGCGCTACGCGGCGGACGAGAGCGGGCGAGACTGCGAGTACGCGGTGGCGGTGACCGACGAATGGCAGTGCCGCGGCATCGGCACCACGCTCTCGAAGCTGTTGTTCGAGCATGCCGCACACGAGGGCTTCAGGTCTATCTACGGCAATGTGCTTGCCGACAATCGCCGCATGCTCGAGCTCGCCGAATGGCTGGGTCTCAGCGTGGAGCCGGCGTTGCCCGGCCAACCGACGGTACGTGCGTCGCGGCGCCTCAACTAACTCGCGAGCCGGCGACGCCAGGCGATCTTGGTGAGCTCCAGCACCACGAGCAGACCTGCGGCAGCCGCAAGACATAGCGACAGATCGTTGGCGTGCAACGGGCCGAGCCCGAAGAACCGACGCACATCCGGCCACGCCATGATCGTGGCCAGCAAACCAACCGTGATACCCATACCCCACGCGAGCAATCGATTCGGCCGGCCGAGCGCGGCCCGCAGCGATGACGAGAACGTGCGGTTGACGAAAATCAGCGCGACGTTCGCACCGACCAGCGTGACGAAAGCGAGCGAGCGCACCTCATCGGCCGGCACGGGCAACAGCATGGCGAGGACGTACACGGCCGCGACCACCGCAAAGGCGAGCCCGCCTTGCAGCAGGCTCCATCCGATGAGCGCACCGGACAGCAGGGCGCTGTCGGGGCGGCGCGGTGGACGACTCATGACATCGCTCTCTTCCTCTTCCGCCTCGAGGACCACCGAGCAGGCCGGATCGATGATGAGTTCGAGCAATGCGATGAGCATCGGAGTCAGAACCATGGGCCAACCGAACAGGATGGGCAGCAGGGCGAGACCGGCGATCGGCACGTGGATGGCCAGAATATAGCCCATGGCTTTCCGCAAATTGTCGTAGATACGCCGCCCGAGACGCACCGCACGAACGATGGAACCGAAGTCATCGTCCAGCAACACGATGGACGCAGCCTCGCGCGCCACGTCGGTGCCACGGCCACCCATGGCGATGCCGATATGAGCCGCCTTGAGCGCCGGGGCATCGTTCACGCCGTCCCCGGTCATCGCCACGATTTCGCCATTGGCCTTCAGCGCATTCACGATTCGCAGCTTCTGGTCCGGTGAAATCCGCGCGAACACCGAAGTTCCGCGCACGCGCTCAGCCAGCGCGGCGTCGTCGAGCGCGCGCAGTTCATCGCCGGAACACGTTGCGCCGTCCTCGATGCCCGCCTGGTGAGCGATGGCAGTTGCAGTGGCCGGATAATCGCCGGTGATCATCAGCACGCGGATTCCCGCCGAGCGACATTCGCGGATCGCGGCGGGCGCCGACTCGCGCAACGGATCCGCGAAGCCGATGAGGCCGAGAAATTCAAAGGCGAACGAGGTTGGCGTCTCGGGCACGTTCGCACCACGAGAACTCGCGTGCGCCGCGGCCAACACGCGCATTCCGCGTGCCGCCAGCACGTCAACATGCAAGCGCAACCCGGCGAGTTGCGACGCCGTGAACCTGCACAGCCCGGCAATTGCTTCGGGCGCGCCCTTCGCAGCCACGGTCAGCGTATCCGCGTCTGCGAAGCGCCACACGCGCGTCACTGCAAGCAGTTCGGGACCGAGCGGATATTCCCGGAGCAGCGTACCGGTGGGCTGCGAGGGATCCGCGAGATCGTGCAAGTCCGCGAGCGAACGGTCCATGGGATCGAGCCGATGATGGACATCGCTCGCCAGAGCTGCCGTCCTGAGCAATTGCGACAGCGAAGCCGAAGCGGCGATATGCGCGGGCGGCTGCCCGGGCTCCCAGGTTTCAACCAGATCGCCTTCAACCGGCGTGCGCAGATGTGCCACTGACATGAGGTTGCGCGTCAACGTTCCGGTCTTATCGGTGCACAACACCGTCGCCGAACCCAGCGCCTCGATGGCGGCGGCACGACGCGTGAGTACGCGCGACTGCGACAATCGCCAGGCGCCCATCACCATGAAGACGGTGAGCACCAGCGGAAATTCTTCGGGCAGCAGCGACATGCCGAGAGCAATCGCGCCGAGCAACGCCTCGAGCCAGGACCCGCGCAGCCACCAGTACAACAGGAAGGCGAGCACGCTCACGGCGAGCCCGATCGCGCCGAAGACCACGACCATTCTGCGGGTCTGACGCTCGAGGCGCGGCTGCTCGCGCGCCATGCCTGCAAGCGACGCGCCAATCGCTCCGATGGCGGTGTGCATGCCGGTCGCGAGTATGGCGGCGAGCCCATTGCCCCTGACGACCAGTGTCCCGGAAAAAACCTGCGACGAGTTTTCGCCTCCTGGCGCCGCAAGCCTCTCGGGTATTTCGCGCGTGGCGCATTTACGTACCGCAATGGATTCGCCCGTCAGCAGCGATTCATCGAGTTCGAGGTGATCTCCCGATACCAGGACCCCGTCGGCGGGCACCCGATCGCCCTCGATGAGCACGACTACGTCCCCGCGCACCACCTCCCGTCCCGGAATGCGAACGCGCTCGCCGTCGCGGATCACCAGGGCGCGCGGGCTGGTGAGATCGCGCAATGCGTCAAGCGCCTTCTCGCTGCGGCCCTGCTGGATGATGGCGATGGACACGGAAATGGTCGCGAAGCCGAGCAGCATCAGGGCTTCGCCACGGTCGCCAAGCACCGCGTAAATGATGGCGGCGGAAATCAGCAGCGCGAACATTGGCTCGCGCACGACTTCCGTCGCGATGCGCCATGCCGAGCGTCGCTCCGCCGCGGCCAATTCGTTGAATCCTTCCCGTTGCAGCCGCGCGCGTGCCTCGGCGGTGCTCAATCCCGATGTTGGATCGCCAGCCGCGGGTGACATCGGCCGTCAGGGAGCTTGAGGAGGCTCGGGCACGGCCATTTGTTCGGAGTCTGCGTCCGGCTGCCAGCCAATGCGCGCCAGGTAGTCGGAAACGGCGCGCACCTGCTCGAAGTCGAGTGGCGCAATGCGCTCGGAATGGAGCCGCGGAAGCGCCGGGCGCCGCCCATCGACGGCGTCGTACATCTGCCGCATCAGGTATCCGTAGTGCTGGCCGGCGAGGCGCGGCACGCCGCGTTCCGCATTTCCCTCGGCGGCGGGTCCATGGCACGACGCGCACTGCTTCACGTAGATTTTGCTTCCTTGCTCGACGAATTCGCCGCCGCCGATACCGCGCTTTCCCGGTCGGACCAGCTTGCTCACGTACGTGGCGACATCGGCGATGTCCTGTGCGCCGGTGAGATGATGGCGGTCGGCGGCGCCCTCCATGCGGAAATCCCAGCGTTTGCCGGAGCGGAAGTCGACGAGTTGCTTGGCGAGCACGCGAAAGTGCTGCCCGGCAATGCGCGGCGTCGAGCCGTCGGCTTGTCCACCTCCATCCGCACCATGGCACGAGGCGCAATTGTCGAAAAGCGCCTCACCATTTATCGCGTTGGGAGTGGCCCGCAGCGCGTCGGCGAGCTCGCGTTGCGCGGTGGACGCAGCGACTGCGAAGCCAGAAAACAGCAGGCCGCCGGCAAGTCGCAGAATGAAATACTTCGATGCGTTGTTCATTTCAGTGTTCTATCAACTGGTATCGCCAGCTCATATACGTGATAGACCGCATAGGACTCAGGGTTGCTCGCAGCTTGTCTCGGCAACGGGTGCGTAGTCCCCCTCATTCCGCCCGATGTCCCGTTCGTCCTACAATTGCCGTTGGACGAACTAGATGAAACTTGACTCGACGAACATCCGCTTCGGATCGCGTGTTCCGCACGCGCTGGCAGTGCATCTGAGTGTCGACGCCCGGACGGCAGGACGGGGAACGATTCGCAATGCCAGCATCAGCGGCGCCCTCATCGAGACGGCATTGGATCTGCCGCTGCACACCAACCTCGTCCTGACGCTGTCGATGGCGGTTGGAGAAGTGCCTGCGACCCGTTCTCTCGCCGCATGCGTCGTGCGTGTCGACCCGGACGGCGTGGGCATTGAATGGCGCGACATCGCAGGCGCCGACGTCCTGGATCTGCTCGAACGAGCCTCCAACCTCGAAGCGGTGCGCGCCCTACCCGCGCGTTGAAGGCAAGATCCTGGCGTCGACGGTCCTGCCGCCCGGGAACTCACACTCGCCTTCACCGCCGCCGCTCACGCCCAGCGAGCGGTTTTCGAGATCGAACCGGCAGCGCATGCGCTCGCCGTTCACCGAAGCGAGGTTGGCGAGAACTTCGCCATCGTGATGCTTCACAAATTTCGGCGCGGCCTGCGGGCGCCAATGCGGCCACCCCCAGCCAAACGTCCATCCTTCCCACAATGGCGTGAGTTGAGCGAGGCGCGCTTCCCGCGTGATCTGCAGATATTCGCCGTGGAACTGTCGGCCGTCGGCAAATAGCGCGGTGATGCTGCCCGAAACGCCGTCGGTACGCCGCAATTCGAACGTGACGGAAGTTTTTTCGGTTTCCCGCCGGGAATCCAGCTCGAGACCATCAGACGTGCAAGTGCAGCCGGCCGCCGCGAGTGCCACGCACATCAAGAATCCACTCGCGACACTTCGATTGATCACTGGCGACTTCCTTTGCGGTGGAGCCTTGCAGATCAAACGGTCTCGCGCATGAGTGAGATCCCTGACACTCGTAAGCAGGTTCAACGCATGGCCCGCCTATCGAGCTTCGGCTGCTCGTGTTGCTGAATATGCGTAGTTCTCCTCATGACACGCGGTTTCCTCCCGATGCCGAGGCGGGCATCGCCGACTGACAATTCAGTCGACGAACGGTCATTCGCAGGAGAGCGTCATGGGGCAGTCAGCAAACGCACAAATGGCGAGCCAGCCACGACCCGCTTTCATGGAACATCGCTGGGGGCAGCGCATGCGATGCCTGGCACGAGTACGGCTGTCCGCAGGTGCCGAAAACACTGGCGCAGGTCGCGTGCGCGACGTCAGCTCCAGCGGCGCTTACATCGAGACCTCGTTCGATATTCCTGTACATGCGCGCGTGACACTGCTGGTCCAGGGCAATGAATCGTCGACTCGCGTGGTCGAAATCGCCGCGAGCGTGGCGCGCAGGGACCGCGAGGGTATTGGTGTCGAATGGTGCGACACACCGGGGTGCTCTATCTGTGTAGTGCTCGGGTGTACCACTCCCTGTGCCGCATCGAAGGAAACATGACGATGAGCCGCGCGAAATTTGCGCGGCATTCCAAAACCACCACCGCCGGAGTTCCCATGGAAATTGCCAATTTTGCGCAGGATGAAATCGAGGAGTCGTTTGAACGCATCGACGAGAACGGGGATCGCAGCATCAGCTTCGGGGAGTTCTCCAGGCTCATGCTCGACCTGGACCATGCCAGGCCAGAGTCTGCGCTGCGCGTGAGTTTCGACGCGATCGACAAGGACCACGACGGCCGCGTGAGCTTCGACGAGTTTCGTGCCTGGTGTAAGTAGTCAGTGCGCGTTCCATGGCCTCGAGCTGATCTGGATCAGAGTGAATGTCGTATCCACCGATCATGCTGGCCAGCATGAACAATCAGTTCGAAGCTGCGCAACCGGCCGACGTATCGTTTCCGGAATACGACTCCGCCCGTCGCTGCGCCTTGTTCGATTACGGCTTCCGGCCTTTCTTCCTGCTCTGTGGCGCGTACGCGCTGATCATGATTCCGTGGTGGATGTACCGCTTCGCACACGCCAGCGTATCGTTCGGCGGATTGCCGGCGGTCTACTGGCACGCGCACGAAATGATCTATGGCTTCGTGATGGCGGCGATTGCCGGGTTCCTGCTCACGGCGGTCCCGAGCTGGACATCCCAGCGAGGCTCCGCGGGTTTGCCATTGATCGTCGCGGTTGCGTTGTGGACCGCCGGCCGGGTGGCAATGAGTGCGGTGGGCGCCGTTCCGTTCTGGCTGGTCGCAGCGACGGAGCTGGCGCTCGTGCCTTGCCTGCTTGCGCTGCTGGCCCCGCCCATCCTGCGTACGCGCAATCGCAATCTCCCGATCCTCGCCGTACTGGTCGTGCTCTGGATCATCGACGGCGCCTTCCTGCTGAGCCTGGCACGTGGCGATGTATTGCTCGCTGCGGGAGCGATTCGCCTGGCCATCGATTTCGTGCTGGTGCTGGTCACGATCATCGGTGGACGCATCGTGCCGACGTTTACGGCCAGCGCACTGCGCCGGCGCGGCGAGACCGTGAGCACAGTCACGCGCAAGCCGCTCGAGTACGCGGTGATCGGCCTCATGATCGCGATCGCGGTGACCGACGTATTCGCGCCGCAGCTCTGGCTCAGCGGCGTGCTCGCCGCCCTCGCAGCCCTGGCGCACGTGTTGCGGCTCGCCGGCTGGCGCAGTTTTCGCACGCGCGGTGAACCCATCCTCTGGATCATGCACGTCGCATATGCATGGATTCCGCTCGGACTCGCGCTCAAGGCATTTGCGCTGCTGGGTGATTTCGCCTGGGCCGCCAAGTGGCAGCATGCGTTCGGCACGGGCGTGCTGGCGACGATGATCCTCGCGGTCATGACGCGCGTTGCACTCGGGCACACCGGCCGCCCGCTGGTGGTTTCGCGCGCGATCGGAATTGCTTACCTGCTGCTCACGTTTGCGGCGTTGCTCCGTGTGTTCGGCGTGGCGCTGTTCCCCGCGCACTATCTAATGACGCTGACCATCGCGGGCCTCGCGTGGGTGCTCTCGTTCGGCATCTTCCTCGTGGTGTACACACCGATCTTCTGGTGGCCGCGCGCGGACGGGAAACCCGGATGAGCACACAGCTGCAATTCGATCCGGCACTGCTGCGTCGATACGACCGGCCAGGGCCGCGATACACGTCCTACCCATCGGCGCCCAGGTTCCACCAGGATTTCACCGAAGCGGACCTGCGCCGGCACGCGGCGCGCAGCAACGAGGAGCCGATCCCGCGCGACCTCTCCTTGTATGTTCATGTACCGTTCTGCTTCTCGCCGTGTTTTTACTGCGGCTGCAACCGCATCATCACGCGAGATGCGACCCGTGGCCCGCCCTACGTGGAACGCCTGCTGCGCGAGGCGGAGCTGCTCTCGCGCCTGTTCGACCGCGACCGCGGAGTGTCGCAGGTGCACTTCGGGGGCGGGACGCCCAATTTTCTCGACGCACCGACGCTGCGAGGGCTCATCGACGGCCTCGCGCGCCACTTCCGCTTTTCCACGGGCGACGACCGGGATTTCTCCATCGAGCTCGATCCGCGCACCGTGCGCGAGGGCGATATCGCCGCATATGCGGACATGGGATTCAACCGCGCGAGCTTCGGCGTGCAGGACTTCGACCGCACGGTGCAGCTGGCCATCAACCGCGAGCAGAGCGTCGCGCAAACGTTGAGCGCGCTCGAGGAGTGCCGCAACTCGGGCTTCCGTTCGGTGAACGTGGATCTCATCTATGGCCTGCCGCGCCAGAACGTGGCCGGATTCTGCCGGACACTCGACATCATTGCCGATGCGCGTCCCGATCGGGTTGCGGTCTACGGCTACGCGCACATCCCGCAGATGTTCAAGGCGCAGCGCCAAATCGCCGAGCAGGATCTGCCCGACGCGGCGACGAGGCTCGATCTGCTGCAGGCGGCGATCGAAAAGCTCACCGCGGCGGGCTATGTGTACATCGGTCTCGATCACTTCGCGTTGCCGGAGGACGAATTGAGCCTTGCGCTCGACGCGGGAACATTGCAGCGGAATTTCATGGGCTACACCACACATGCTGCCTGCGATCTCATCGGCCTTGGTGTCAGCGCCATCAGCCACGTCGGCAACAGCTTCAGCCAGAGTCATCGGGATCTGACGGCATGGGAAGTGGCCGTGGACCAGGGCCGGCTGCCGGTGCATCGCGGCCTCACGCTCGATGACGACGACATCGTCCGCGCCGACGTGATCCAGGAGCTGATGTGCAGCGGCGCAGTCGATCGCGCCCGCATCGCCCGGCGCTACGATATCGATTTCGACGAATACTTTTCCGAAGCCCTCACGCAGCTCGCGCCGCTGGCCGAAGACGGCCTCGTGGAATCCTCCGCGGAGCGCATCGTCGCAACCTCGCGCGGCCGGCTGATGCTGCGTATCATCGCGATGTGCTTCGACCGCTATCTTTCAGCGCAGCCGGCTTCCGAAATCCGCCCACGCCATTCACGCGCGTTCTGACGTTTCGCCGCTTGGCGCGGGCGAGCGCCTGACATGGCGGGCCCGCATGGAAAGGGAAATCCGATCGCCGATGACGGCGATGCGTTTCACTTCTGCAGCACCTGCGCGTTTTCCGCGGCGTGCCTCGCGCAGGGATACGACAAGTCGAAGCTGGAAGAGCTGCACGTGCTGGTCGCGCATGTCGGGCCGTTCGGGGAAGGCGAACATATCTTTCGGGAAGGCGATCCGTTCGAGGCAATCGCGGCAGTCCGTGTGGGCACCGTAAAGACCTACGTGATCGACAGCGAAGGCCGCGAACAGGTCCAGGGTTTCTTCCTGCCGGGCGAAGTGATCGGTCTCAATGCGATTTCGCAGGCGCGTTATCCCTGCAATGCGGTGGCCCTGGATTCGGTCATGTTGTGCCGGTTCTCGTTTCCGAACATCGCCGCCCTCGCCAGCCGCGTACCCGGATTGCAGCAGCATTTGTTCCGGCTGCTGAGCGAGGACATCGGCAAGGCGGCCCTGCTCGCCGGCAATTTCACGGCCGACGAGCGCATGGCCGCGTTCGTCGTGTCCATGTCGCGCAGGCATGCCGCGCGCGGTTTCTCCGCGACGCGATTCCGCCTTTCGATGACGCGCACCGACATCGCCAACTACCTGCGCCTGGCATCTGAAAGCGTGAGCCGGGGTTTCTCGCGCCTGCAGGATGCCGGCCTGTTGCGCGTCGACCGGCGTGAGATCGAGATCCTCGATCCGGCGAGGCTGGATGCGACGGCGCGGAATATTCTTCGCGACTGAGCAATATTCACGCCGACATTTCGCAATGTGCCGGTGCCATAGGTAGTGCTACTGACCTCGCGTCCCGCCTTAACCTGATCTGGATCACGGTCCGCGTTTCTGCGACCACGCACGATGACGCATCGTTCGAGGAGATGACGTCATGACCGCGACTCGCAAACTCTGGCTCTTCCTGGCTGGCCTCCTGGTCACCTCATTCACGGTGCTGCTGTGGGTAGGAGGTGAAATCCATCGTGTGATGCCGCCGGTCCCGAGTGCTGTGGTGACGACGGATGGGCGGACACTTTACACGCGTGCCGACATCGAACAGGGGCGCCAGGTGTGGCAATCCATTGGTGGCCATCAGTTAGGCTCCATCTGGGGACACGGAAGCTACGTCGCACCCGACTGGTCCGCGGACTGGTTGCATCGTGAGGCCACCGAATGGCTGAACATCACGGCCCGGAGCCAGACCTCACTCGATTACGCCTCACTACCGGCCGACCAGCAGGCCGCGTTGCGCGCGAGATTTCAGCCCCTGATCCGCGCCAACACCTACGACGTGGAGACCGACCTCATCACGCTGGCGCCCGAGCGCGCGGCGGCCATGGCCACCGTGGCCGCGCACTATGAAGCGCTGTTTGGCACCGATCCGCGCCTGCTCGAGCTGCGCAAGGCGTACGCGATGAAGCAGCAGACGGTGGACACGGCGGAGCATCGCCACGCACTCACCGCTTTCATCTGGTGGACTTCATGGTCCGCGGTCACCGAGCGCCCGGGCAAGACCATCAGCTACACCAACAACTGGCCGCACGATCCGCTGGTCGGCAATACCCCACCGGGTCACCTCTTCATGTGGACGGTGTTCAGCGTGTTGTTCCTCATCGCTGGCATCGCCGCGCTTGGCTGGCATCACGCGCGCAACAAACACGAAGCGCCGCTGGAATTGCCGAAGACCGATCCGCTCGCGATGGTTCGCGTAACGCCCTCCATGAAGGCGAGCGCGAAGTATTTCTGGCTCGTGATCGCATTGTTCCTGACGCAGATCCTTCTCGGGGCGATCACCGCGCATTACCAGGTAGAGGGCCAGGATGCCTACGGATTCGCACTGTCAAACTACCTGCCCTACTCCCTGAGCCGCACCTGGCACACGCAGCTGGCGGTGCTGTGGATCGCGACGGCCTGGCTAGGCATGGGCCTGTACATCGGCCCCGCCATTTCCGGTCATGAGCCGAAATACCAGCGGCTCGGCGTGAACGTACTGTTCGCGTGCCTGCTGATCATCGTGGTCGGCGCCTTCACGGGCCAGTGGCTGGCGGTGATGCAGAAGTTAGGACTGGCGAAGAACTTCTGGTTCGGCCACCAGGGCTGGGAGTACGTCGACCTCGGCCGCTTCTGGCAGATCTTCCTGTTCGCGGGACTCGGCATCTGGCTCACGCTGGTGGGACGCGCGCTCATGCCCGCCATCAGGCGAGGTGGTGAATCGAAGTCCATCATCGCCCTGCTGTTCGCATCCACAGTCTGCATCGGCCTCTTCTACGGTGCCGGACTCATGTGGAGCGAGCACACGCACCTCTCCATGGTGGAGTACTGGCGCTGGTGGGTGGTGCACCTGTGGGTGGAGGGGTTCTTCGAGGTGTTCGCCACCGCGGTGATTGCCTTTCTGTTCACGCGGCTCGGGTTGCTGCGGGTGAAGACCGCAACCGTGGCCGTGCTGTTCGCGACCATCGTGTTCCTGTCCGGCGGCGTGCTCGGCACGTTGCATCACCTGTACTTCGTCGGCACTCCGATCGCTGTCGTCGCCTTAGGCGCGAGCTTCAGCGCGCTGGAAGTCGTGCCGCTGGCCTACATCGGCTTCGAGGCCTATCACACGTGGAAGCTCGGGCATGCCACACCGTGGATGCAGCGCTATCGCTGGCCGATCATGTTCTTCACCGCAGTGGCGTTCTGGAACGTGGTCGGCGCGGGACTGTTCGGCTTCCTGATCAACCCGCCGCTGCCGCTGTACTACATGCAGGGATTGAATCTCACGCCGCTCCACGGCCACACCGCGTTGTTCGGTGTGTACGGCTTCCTCGGCATCGGCCTGATGCTGTTCTGCCTGCGCGGCCTGAAGCCGCAGGCGATCTGGCCGGAGGCGCCGCTGCGCACCTGTTTCTGGGCGCTAAACA
>DASQJS010000027.1:0-3015 GCA_035630995.1 Steroidobacteraceae bacterium
TCACGGACCATCACCGCGAGGCGCGTCGCACCGCCATCGTTCGCCTGCTGCGCCACTCTCCGGTGCGCCGCCAGCAGGAGCTCGTGCGCCTGTTGAAGCGCGAAGGCCACGCGGTCACGCAGTCTTCCATCAGCCGCGACCTGCGCGAGCTGGGCGTGCTCAAGGCAAGCGACGGCTACGTGCTGCCGGACAAGGCGGAGCTCTCCTCGCGCACCCAGGACAAATTTTCGGCGGTGGCGTCGTTCGTGCGTGAAGTGCGCACCGCCGGCCCGTCGATCACGGTCGTGAAAACCACCATCGGTTCGGCCGGCAGCGTCGCGGCTGCCATCGACAAGGCCGGCTGGAACGAAGTCGCGGGCACGGTATCCGGCGACGACACTATTTTCATCGCCACGGCGGACGCGCGTGCTCAAGCGCGCGTGCTCGAACAGTTGCGCGAAGCTTTTGGAGTCTGAATAGAAATGAGTGCTGTGAACTCCGACAAACCGATCGTACTCGCCTATTCAGGTGGGTTGGACACCTCGTTCCTGGTGCCGTGGCTCAAGGAAAACCATGGCCGTCCAATCATCACGGTCACGGTCGACACGGGTGGCATCGATGCCGCCGGTGCAAAGACGCTTGCGGAGCGTTCGAAGGCCTACGGCGCGATCGCGCACCACCAGATCGACGCGCGTGCCGACTATTTCGAGCAGGTGCTGCGCTTCCTCATCATGGGAAACGTTCGCCGCGGCCAGCTCTATCCGCTGTGCGTCGGCGCGGAGCGTGTCATGCAGGCGCAGCAGATCGCGCTGATGGCGCGCAAGCTCGGCACGAATTCGATTGCGCACGGCTGCACCGCGGCCGGCAACGACCAGGTCCGCTTCGAAGTGGCCATGCGTACGCTCGCGCCAGAGCTCGAGGTGATCGCGCCGGTGCGCGACAAGGCGTTCAAGCGCCAGGAAGAGCTGGATTATCTGAACGCGCGCAAGCTGCCATTGCCGCCCTATGGCGCCGCGTATTCCATCAATCGCGGCCTGTGGGGCGTGACCATCGGTGGCAAGGAAACGCTGACGTCCGAAGGCAGCATTCCTGACAATGCCTGGGTGCTGTCGAAGGACGCGTTCACGAACCCGCGCGCGCCCGCGAAACACACCATCCACTTCGAGAAGGGCCGGCCCGTGGGCATCGACGGCAAGACGATGTCGGCCGTGGATGTGGTCGAACAGCTCGAAACGCTCGGTGCGCCGTACGCCATTGGCCGTGGCATTCACCTGGGCGACACCATCATCGGCACCAAGGGCCGGGTCGCGTTCGAAGCCCCCGCCGCCGAGACACTGCTCACCGCGCATCGCGAGCTCGAGAAACTCGTGCTCACGCCGCGTCAGCAGCGCATCAAGGAATCGCTTGCCGGTCCATACGGCGACTGGGTGCACGAAGGCCAGTTGCTGGATCCGGTGTGCCGGGACATCGAAGCGCTGCTGCTGTCGTCCCAGGAGCGCGTCACGGGCAAGGTCCATGTGCTGTTCCGCCCCGGTAGTTTGTTCATCGAGGGCGTCGAGTCGAAGCACTCGCTCATGGCGGTGTCCAAGGGCGTCTATGGCGAGTCCCATGGCGAGTGGACGCCGCAGGACGCGCTGGGTTTTTCAAAGATTGTTTCGCTCACGGGCATGTTTCATGCGCGTGCCGGAGGAAAGTGATGCGTACCGTAGTCGTCGACAAGATTGCTTCCGTTACCCAGGCCTGCGGCCTCGGCAATGAGGTGCGCGTTTCCACCGAGAACATCCCTTCCGAGGAAGGCGTGGTCGTGGTCGTGGAAATCCTGACCAACAAGTCCACCTACAACACGCTCGAGCTCACCAGCGGCCGCATGGCCAAGGTAGGCAAGGGCGACATCGTTGCGGGCGCGCTCGGCCATCGCAAGGCGCTGTTCGGCTATTCGGGCCACGTCCCCGAGAGCGTCAAACCCGGCGACATCATCCAGATGCTCAACATCGGTGGCGTGCTCGGCATCGTCGATTCGGTGAACCCCGACAAGGGCAAGCCTTTCGATTGCCGCGTCATCGGCGGCGTGCTGCATTTCCCGTATCTCGGCGAACGCATCGGTGTGCCGGCGCGTGTCGGTTATCGCCAGCTCGACTACGCCGCCAAGCTCGCCACCAACGGCGTGCCAGTGGTCGCGCTCGCAGGCACCTGCATGGAGGCCGGCAAGACCGCCGCGGCGGCCGCCATCATTTCGCGCATGCGTCATCGCGGCCTCGTGGTCGACGCGTTCAAGGCGACGGGCGTTTCCCTGCGCCGCGACATCATGGCATTCGAAGACGCCGGCGCGCGCAATACGCTCATATTCACGGACTTCGGCATCGTCTCCACCACGCGCAAGGTGGGCCCCGCGCTCACGCGCACCATGCTCACGGAGCTGGCGGAGAAGAAACCCGACGTCATCGTGTTCGAGCTCGGCGACGGCTTGTTAGGCACCTACGGCGTCGATTCCATCCTCGAGCAGGAGGACATCCGCAAGGCGTTGACCGGTGTCGTCCTCTCGGCCAACGATCCGGTCGCGGCCTACGGCGGTGTCGATATCCTGCGCAAGCGGTTAAACATCGAGCCGGTCGCGGTCACGGGCCCGGCCACCGACAACGAGGTCGGAGTGGCGATCATCCGCGATCAGCTCAAGGTGCCGGCGTTCAACGCGCTGGCGGCGGGCGCCGCGCTGGGCGACTCGATCATCGAATCCGTCGGCCTCACGCAGGCGCGTCCGCTCGATCGCGCGGCAAACGAATAACGCGATTCGATGAACCAAATGGCCAACAAGATTCCTGCGATTGTGCTGGGCGGCACGGGCTACGTGTCGGGTGAGTTGCTGCGCCTGATCATTGGCCACCCGGACTTCACGCTCGCGGGTGTGATGTCCGACAGCTCACCCGGTGAGATCGCGGGCAAATCGTTTCCGCATCTTGCGGGCGCGCTCGGCACCACCGCGTTCAAGTCGCAGGCGGAAATCGCCGCGCTGATTGCGAAGGAGCCGACGTCCGCGGT
>DASQJS010000028.1:0-4223 GCA_035630995.1 Steroidobacteraceae bacterium
CATCGGCGGGCAGTTCGATCCGACCGCAACCGGTGTGTTGCCTGGCACGGCGTTCACGCCGATCCGCTCGCCGTAACGGGCTAACTATCGGGGTTTCCCGCGCTCTGGCCGATCGGTTACCGAATGTGCCGGGCGTGCCACTCAAGGTGACCGCGGGCACCATCGCGGGCGAGCAGATCAACCTCGCGCTGGTGCTCGGAACTCCGGGGCCGTAGCCCCACTCATTTGGCAGGCCCCATCAGACCAGCGACGCGAGCTCCTGATCGAGAGCGAGCAGGCGCGCGGTGCTGGCACCGTCATTGGCGAGAATCGTGAAGTCCTCGAAATCGAACCCCGGGCCCACCGTGCAGCCCGTCAGCGCGTAGTCGCCGAGCGTGCGCGCGGCCTGCCAGTGCGTCGCCGCGACCGTACATACTGGTGCGAGAGGTTCGAGCCTGTGGCGGGAAAGCGTGCTGAACGCGGGATCCACCGACAACACCTCGAGCGGGCCGCCTTCGTACAGATGCCAGACTTCGTCCGAGGCGACGCGGTGCCAGCGGCTGACTATGCCGGCCGGTAAAAGGTAATAGATAGTTGTGAGCGCCGCGCGCGGCCCACGGCCGTCCGCCGGAGCGACCAGATCCGCAGAACGAAAGATCTCACGGTAATAACCGCCCTCGGGATGGCGTTCGAGGTTGAGCTGCTTGATGAGCTCGGCGGCGCGTGGGTGCATGGTGGCGTTGCTCACTCGGCGCGCAGCAACTCGTTGATAGACGTCTTCGCGCGCGTTTGCGCATCGACGCGCTTGACGATGACGGCGCAGTACAGCGAGTACTTGCCGTCGGACGAGGGCAGGTTGCCCGACACCACCACGGATCCGGCGGGGATACGACCCTGCAGGATCTGCCCCGTGGCGCGGTCATAGATCTTGGTGCTCTGGCCGATGAACACACCCATCGAAATCACCGAGCCTTCTTCGACGATGACGCCTTCGACCACTTCCGAACGCGCGCCGATGAAACAGTTGTCTTCGATGATGGTGGGCGAGGCCTGCAGCGGCTCGAGCACGCCACCGATCCCCACGCCGCCCGAGAGATGGACGTTCTTGCCGATCTGCGCGCAGGAACCGACCGTGGCCCAGGTGTCGACCATGGTGCCGCTATCTACATAGGCGCCGATGTTCACGTAGCTCGGCATGAGCACCGTGTTGGGCGCGATGTACGAGCCGCGCCGCGCGACGGCGGGCGGGACCACGCGTGTGCCGCCCGCGCGCAGCGCTTCGCCTTCGTCTGCTTGCGAGCGTGCGGCGTACTTGAGCGGCACCTTGTCGAAGAAGCGCGTGTATCCCGCGTCGATCACCGCATTGTCATGGGTGCGGAAATACAGCAGCACCGCTTTCTTGAGCCACTGGTTCACGGTCCATTGACCACTCTTCTTTTCCGCCACGCGCGCCTGGCCCGAATCCAGCAGCTCGATGCACTCCTCGATGGCGTGGCGCAGTGCCGGCGGTGAATTCTTCGCATTGATATCCGCGCGACGCTCGAAGGCCTCGTCGATGGTGGCGGCGAGAGTGGTCTGATCGGTCACTTAAGTCTTCTCCAGGAATGTTCGGATGCGCTGCGCTGCGATCACGCATTCTTCCACCGTCGCGACCAGCGAGATGCGAACGCGCTGCCGCCCCGGGTTGCCCGCGCGTGTATCGCGCGCGAGATAGCTGCCGGGCAGGATGGTGAGATTTTGCGTGGCATACAAGTCGCGCGTGAAGGTTTCGTCGTCGCACTTCACGTCGGGCCACAGATAGAACGCGCCGTCCGGCTCCACCACGTCGAGTACGGGCGCGAGAATCGGCAGTACGCGCGCGAATTTCTCGCGATACAGCGCGCGGTTGGCGGCCGCGTGCGCGTCGTCGTTCCAGGCGGCGATGCTCGCGAGCTGCGTCGGCACCGGCATAGCGCAGCCGTGGTAGGTGCGATAGAGAAGATAGGGTTTGATCAACGCGGGATCGCCGGCGACGAAGCCGGAGCGCAGCCCGGGAACGCTGGATCGCTTGGACAGGGAATGGAACACCATGCAGCGCTGGAAAGAATCATGGCCTTCGGCCAGCGCGGCCTGCAGCAGGGAAGGAGGCGGAGAATTCTCGTCGCGGTACAGCTCGGCGTAACATTCGTCGGACGCGATGACGAAGTCGTACTTTTCCGCGAGCTTGAGCGCATGGCGGAGGAATTCGAGTGACAACACCGCACCGGTCGGGTTGCCGGGGCTGCAGAGGAAGAGGATTTCGCATCTCTTCCAGTTCTCGGCGGGCACGGAATCGAGGTCGGGTTGAAATCGATTGCCGGCGGTCGTGTTGAGGAACACCGGTTCCGCGCCGGCGAGAAGGGCCGCGCCTTCGTAGATCTGGTAGAACGGATTCGGCATCGCGACCACGGGCTTCAACTGGGTCCCGCGGGTACTGACTACCGCCTGGACGAACGAGAACAGCGCCTCGCGCGTGCCATTCATCGGCAGAACCATGTTCTCCGCCGACACATTCACGCTGAATCTTCGCGCCAGCCACGCGGCGAAGCTCGCGCGTGTCTCGGGCAGCCCGGCGGTTACCGGATAGCTGTCGAGCTTCGAGAGCTCGCGGCGGAGCGCTTCGATGACGAACGGTGGTGGTGCGTGTTTGGGCTCGCCGATGGACATGGCGATGTGCGGCAACTCGGCCGGGGGAGTGATGCCGCTCTTGAGCCGCGCCAGTCGTTCGAAAGGATACGCGGCGAGTAGTTCGAGGCGCCCGTTCACGCGGCGGCGCGGCGATCGAGCGCGCCGGAGAGCCGCTGCTGCAGGCGCATGGCCGCGGCTTCGTCGAGCGGTGACCCGGACAGCGACGCCAGGTAGAACACGTCCTCGGCGCGCTCGCCGACCGTCATGATCTTGGCGGCGAGCAGGTCGACGCGTTCTTCCATGAGCACCTTGCCGACATCGCACAGCAGTCCGGGGCGGTCGCCGGAGACGAGCTCGAGCACCGAGCGGCGATTGCGCTCGTCGACCGTGACCGCAATCTGCGTCGAGGTGCGGAACATGCGCGCCTGGCGCGGCACGCGCCGCGTGACCGTGACCGGTGCTTCATCGGGATGCTGCAGGGCGCGCCACAACGCGCGTTCGATTTCACCGATGCGTTCGCGGTCGCCGATCGGCGCACCGTCTTCTTCGAGCACGTGGTAGAGATCGAGGCTGAACCCGTCGCCCGTGGGCGTGATCCTGGCGTCAACGATGTTGAGGCCAAGCTGATCGAGCACCGCCGTCGTGATGGCGAAGCTGTTGTAGCGATGCGGCGCGAACGCGAGGATGGCGGTGGTGCCGCGCTCGCTGCTCGACTGCACGGCCACCAGCGGGTCTTCGCTGCCGGGCTCGCGGTCGGCTAACAACTGCGTGTGCCAGGCGACTTCCTCGGGGGTGTGCCGCAGGAAATACGCGGCGGTCAGGCGTTCCCAGGCGCGCGTGATTTCCGGGGCGGTGATGCGGCCGCTGGCGGCCAGCAGCTTGCGCGCGCCATCCTGGGTCTCGCGCATGAGTTCATCCGGATCGATCGGGCTTTCGAGTCCACGGCGCAGCGCGCGCTTCACGCGTTCGTAGAATTCCTGGAACAGCGATGCCTTCCAGGAGTTCCACAGTTTCGGGTTGGTGCCGCGCACGTCGGCGCTGGTCAATACATACAGGTAGTCGAGGTGAGTTTCGTCGCCCACTTTTCGCGCGAAGGCGTTCACGACTTCGGGATCCGAGATGTCCTGCTTCTGCGCCGTCACCGACAGCTCCAGGTGGTTCTGCACCAGCCATGCGACCAGGCGCGCGTCGTAACGCGACAGGCCCTGTTCGAGGCAGAACGCTTCGGCGTCCACCGCGCCCAATTGCGAGTGGTCACCACCACGGCCCTTGGCGATGTCGTGGAAGAGTGCGGCGAGGTAGGCGATCTCGAGCTTCGGCAGCTGCTGCATGATGGCCGAGAGCTGCGGCAGCTCATGGTCGTACTTCGGCAGCGAGAGGCGTCGCAGGTTGCTCAGCACGAACAGCGTGTGGGCATCGACGGTGTAGGCGTGGAACAGGTCGTACTGCATGCGTCCGACGATGCGGCCGAACGCGGGGATGTACCGGCCGAGCACGCCGTAGGTATTCATGCGGCGCAACTCATGGGTCACGCCCGCCGGGGCTCGCAGGATCTCGAGGAACAGACGATGGTTGCGCGGGTTCTGGCGGAACTCTTC
>DASQJS010000029.1:0-2462 GCA_035630995.1 Steroidobacteraceae bacterium
TTCGTGCTGGGCTATCCGTTCGCGCTGCTGCTCAGGAAAACCGGCAGGCTTTCGGCGCTCAACGTTTGCGCTGCCTCGTTCGTCATTGGTTTCCTGGTGACGGCGGCGGCGTACCTCCTTGATCCCTCCGGTGCTTTACTAATCCTGTATCCCATGATCGGCGGAGCGATGGGCCTCTTCGCGGCCATCGTGTTCTGCCTGGTCGCCGGCATTCCCTTCAGGCGCGCAACCCCATGATGGTCGGCGCGCTGCTGTGTATCGCCGGCCTCATCTACGGGTTGTTAGGAGCCCTGCACGCGCTGTATACCTTGCTCGACATGCGCGATCCGCGGCGCATCGTGCCGGACGATCCGGCGGTCATCACCGCCATGCAGAATTCGAAGATTCGCCTGACGCGTGGCGAATCCACCATGTGGCAGGGGTGGGTGGGGTTCAACCTGAGCCACAGCCTGGGCGCACTGATGTTCTCGGCGGCCTGCTTCATCGTCGCCGCCTGTTTTCGGATTCTGGCCTTCTCGCCGTGGGCGCTTTTCGCGCTGGCCGCGGTCAGCGCCCTCTATCTGCTGATGGCGGTTCAGTACTGGTTTCGCATCCCGATTCTCGGTACCGCCGTCGCCACTGCCAGCCTGGCCGCCGCCTGGCTGCTCTACCAGCTCTAGGCCAGATTCCCGGCCCTCTTAAGGTGTTGATTTCTAATACCTAAAGGCCATTCCAGCGACCGATTGTGATCGGGGTATCAGAAGTCCCTCTAAGGGTGGGTTTACTACTGCGTTCTGCGAGCCGCGTCAGGCACACTAGCGCCCCCCTGCAGCCTTGTGAGCACTGATAAATGTGCGGAATAGTCGGAGCCATCGCTGAGCGAAACGTCGTCCCCATCCTCATGGAAGGACTGCGCCGGCTTGAATACCGTGGCTACGACTCTGCCGGCATTGCCGTACTGAATGGCACCGCGAAGCTCAAGCGGCTTCGCACCGTCGGCAAGGTCAAGATGCTCGAGCAGGCCATCGAGGCGGATCCCACGCACGGGCAGGTCGGCATCGCGCACACGCGCTGGGCCACGCATGGCGTGCCTTCCGAACGCAACGCGCACCCGCACATCTCGCACGATGGCCTGGCCATCGTCCACAACGGCATCATTGAAAATCACGAGGAGCTGCGTGAGGACCTGAAGAAGGCCGGTTACACGTTCACCTCGGAAACCGACACCGAAGTGATCGCGCATCGCGTGCACTTTCATCTCGCCGCGCAAAAGGACCTGTTCAAGGCCGTACGGGCCACCGTGGCCGAGCTCGAAGGCGCCTACGCGCTGGCGGTAGTTAGCGAAGAGGAACCGGAGCGCATCATCCTGGCGCGTGAAGGCTGCCCCGTGGTCGTCGGCCTCGGGGTCGGCGAGAACTTCGTGGCCTCGGACGTGGCAGCGCTGTTGCCCGTGACGCGCCGCTTCATGTTCCTGGAAGAAGGCGACGTCGCCGATATTCACCGTACCTCGATCCGGGTGCTGGACAAGAACGGCGACACCGCCGAACGTCCCGTGCGCGAGAGCGAGCTGTCGGCCGACGCGGCCGAGAAAGGCCAGTACCGCCACTTCATGCTCAAGGAAATCCACGAGCAGCCGCGCGCCGTCGCCGACACGCTGGCCGAACGCGTGGCCAATGGCCGGTTGCTGGAAGCTGCGTTCGGCCCCGCGGCCACGCAGATCTTCAAGCACACCGAACACGTGCACATCATCGCGTGCGGCACCAGCTACCACTCCGGTGTCGTGGCCCGTTACTTCATCGAGCAGATCTGCAAACTGCCGTGCACCGTCGAGATCGCGAGCGAATATCGCTACCGCAATCCCGTGGTGCCCAAGAATTCGCTGTTCGTCACGATTTCGCAGTCGGGAGAGACGGCCGACACGCTGGCTGCGCTGCGGCTCGCGAAACAGGCTGGTTATCTGTCGTCGCTGGCCATCTGCAACGTTCCCGAGAGCTCGCTGGTGCGCGAATCGGAGCTGGTCATGCTCACTCGTGCCGGCCCCGAGATCGGCGTGGCATCCACCAAGGCGTTCACCACGCAGCTGACGGCGCTCAGCATGCTGGTCATCGCGCTGGCCAAGCACCGCACCGCCGACGCCGAGCGCGAGCGCAGCCTCGTCCAGCGACTCATCGAGATTCCTTCGGTCATCGAGAAGACGCTGGCGCTGGATCCGATCATCTACGACCTGGCCAAGCGCTTCGCCGACAAGCAGCACGCGCTGTTCCTCGGGCGCGGCGCCCTGCACCCCATCGCGATGGAAGGCGCCCTCAAGCTCAAGGAAATTTCCTATATCCACGCCGAGGCGTATCCCGCCGGCGAGCTCAAGCACGGGCCGCTGGCGCTCGTGGACGCGGACATGCCCGTCATCACCGTGGCGCCTAACAATGACCTGCTCGAGAAGCTCAAGAGCAATCTCATGGAAGTGCGGGCGCGCGGCGGCGAGC
>DASQJS010000030.1:0-7857 GCA_035630995.1 Steroidobacteraceae bacterium
GCACATCACTATTTCCGCAACGTGATTCGCCCCGGCAAGAAGAGCAAGGAGAAAGTTGATGTCTTCTCATTCGAGCTTCTCGCCTATCGCGAACTCATCAATCCGCGTGCGATGCCGAACTCAACGGTCCCGGCCGAACAGTTGCCTGGCTATTTCACGACGGCAGATGACATCACGCCGCGAGAACATGTCGACATCCAGGCGGCGGCGCAGAGGTGGGTCGACAGCTCCATTTCAAAGACTGCGAACGTGCCTACGGATTACAAATACGAGAGCTTCAAAGACATCTATCTGTACGCCCATGAGAAGGATCTGAAGGGCTGCACCACGTTCCGCTTCAACCCGGAAGCATTCCAGGGCGTGCTGGTGAAGGAAGACGACCTCAAGAACACCACCTACGTGTTCACGCTCGAGGACGGTTCGGAGATTTCGGTGAAGGGCGACGAAGAGATCGAATACGACGGTGAGAAACACACCGCCGCGAATCTCTACGACGCATTGAAAGAAGGCTATTACGGCAAGTTCTAGCCGGAGACCACTCATGCACAAGATCGACAAGAAAATCGCGAAGTACCGCGTGCAGAAGGCCGAGGACAAGGCTGCCGCGGACGCGGCCGCCGGCGCCGCGGCCACCGCAGTCGCCACCGCGGTGGCTGCCGCGGTTGCCAAGTTCGAGCCCGCCGTCGAGATGACGCACGACAAGCAGGGCCGCTCCTCGAAGGTCGTGCGCATGACCGAAGAGGTCCAGCGCCCCGAGGTGCTGGTCGGCTCGACGTACAAGATCAAGACGCCGGTGTCCGATCACGCGATGTACGTGACGATCAACGACATCATCCTCAACGAGGGCACGCCCTACGAGCAGCGCCGCCCGTTCGAGGTGTTCATCAATTCGAAGAACCTCGATCACTTCCAATGGATCGTGGCGCTCACGCGCATCATCTCCGCAGTGTTCCGCAAGGGCGGCGATGTCACGTTCCTGGTCGATGAGTTGAAAGCCGTGTTCGATCCGCGCGGGGGTTACTGGCAGGCGGGCGGCAAGTTCATGCCGTCGATCATCGCCGAGCTGGGCTATGTCATCGAGAAGCACTTGCAGACCATTGGCCTGCTCAAGAAGGTGGAACTCGATGACAATGAAAAGAAGCTGATTGCCGAGAAGAAAGCAGAGTTCGAAGAACGCACCAAGCAGACCGACGCATTCGCCAAGTCGCATTTTCCGGACGGCGCGCAGCTGTGCGCCAAGTGCAGCACCGCCGCCGTCGTCATGATGGACGGCTGCATGACCTGCCTGAACTGCGGCGACTCGAAGTGCGGGTGATTTCGATTTCCGGGGAGGGTTAACTCCTTTCGCGTGTCGCGGCCGGGTTCCCCGCCCGGCTCCTGTCTCGATGGACTAACCTGGCAGGACCAGCGATTCGCGATTCAACAAGGCAGCTTCGAGGCTGCCTTGTTTTTGTGTGCGTGTCGGCCGACGCCTCCGCGCGACCGAGCGGTGCTGAAGGCACTACTTCCAGATCGCCGACAGGCGTTCGGGTGCCCGTCGGATGCCACGCGCCCGCACCGACGAGGAGACTCACATTCACAGAAATTGAAATGTGGGGTTCTTCATGAAGCTCGGTGCCATTTTCGCTGCCTTCGTTTCCTCGCTGATGCTCGCCGCCATGGCGTTCGCCGATGCATCGCCCACCGCCAACAAGTGGCGCATCGAAATGAGCGGGCAGGCGCTGACCACGGGAGAAATCCTGTTTCGCGTGACGCCGCGCCAGGGTGAGGCCGTTGACGTGAGCGTCGGCATCAGGAGCGGCCGCGCCGAGAACAACGTGGCCAGGGACGTGCGCGATGCGCTCGCCGCCAAGCTCAGCCCCGATCGTTACACCATCGAAGTCGACGACGGCGAGGACATCCTGATCAAGAAGAAGGATGGCCAACCGGATTTTGCGCTCGAGCTCGTCGAGTCGAATGTACAAAACGTCAGTATCAAGGTCGAAGGCGAATAGCCGTCAGCCGAAAGTCAGTGCGCCCCGGGATCTGCCGGGGCGCGCCTGCCCGGGAGTCAGCGCAGGCAAGGAGTCAGTCATGAATCGCGCTACCTGCCTCATCGCCGCCCTCGTGGCGGCGTCTGCATTGGCGGCCCCATCTTCAATGGCCCAGGGTCCGCCATTGGCCAGCGCCTGGAACATCGCGGCCAGCGGCAGCGCCACCTCGAGTGGCGACCTCGACTTCCGTATCACGCCCAACGATGGCAGCAACCCGGTGGATATCACCGTGCCGGTGATTTCCGGCGCCGGACAGGATTCGGTGGCGCGCAGCATCGGCCGGGCGCTCAGCTCGCAGTTGCGCAGCGATCGCTACAACGTGCAGCTCGGCGAAAACGGGAACGTGCTGGTCACCGACCCGCGCGGCCAGCCTAACTTCTCGCTCGAGCTGGTCGACTCGAACATCGAGAGCGTGCGCGTTGCCGTGCAGATAGTGACGCCAGCGGCACCACCGACTGCGCCGATGCAGGCGGCGCCGGCCGAGGCGCCGCCTGCGATCCGGCCGGACAACACGGTGCCGGGAAATGCCGCGCCACCACCGGCGAACGCTCCGCCATCGCCGAATCCGGCACCCGATGCCAACGAGGCGGCGGGGGCTCCGTCGAGCCCACCGCCACCGCGCTGATCAGTTATCTGTCACCAGCCGAAGCACTGAGCGTTTTGGGCGAACACGCCCAGACCGGATGCGTCGTAGTTGAAGCTGCCGACTTTTCGGTCAGCGAGTACTCCTGGCAGAAGCCCGTGAGCTCGAAGGCGAAGTCGCCGACGAACAACCCATACAACGAGAATGCCCGAGCCATCGGAACCTGCCCGAGCATGCGCAGGCTCAGCGAGCGCAGTTCATCGGTGATCTGGTCGGGATACTCGATGTGGCGTGAGTCGTCGTACTTGCACGCCTGCCACTGCAGTTTCGGGGGCTCTAACCACCGCCTGAAAGCAGGGTCAACGACCCGAATACGCTTGCCATGAGCCGGAATTCTGCGACACGACCCGGCAGCTATTTTTGAGCCGCAAGGGCGTGTACCTTGATTCCACCATGGAAACGGTCTACGAAACGACTCTCGCCTTTCACGCACAGATGATCTGCGACCTGCTCATCTCCGCGGGCGTGCCTGCCCGGGTGGATGGCTCATATTTGCAGAGCATTGGCGGCGAGATTCCGCTGGGCAATGCCGTGCGCGTGCGCGTCGAGACCGCGCGTGCCGCCGAAGCGCGCGCCATCATTGCCGAGTGGGAGAGCGCGGAAATACCGAGCGACGAGGAAGCGGCGGCGGAAGCGGAAGCAGCCGGCCTCGGTGCCGGCAAGCTGCCCGCGGATGGCCAGCAATAAAAGGGCCACTCCGAGGAGTGGCCCTGTATCGCGCAGCATCCGTAACGGCTGCTGATCAAACTACCAGGCGTACAAACCCGCCCACGGATACTGTCCCGCGGTCACTGCGAAGTAGTAATACCCGTCCGCCGCCCGCGTGAGCGGCATCTGGCCGCAAGTGCGCGCGACGCCACCCACTGTCACCGTGCGACCGTCGAAGTTGTAGCAGCCCCAGCCGTTGATGTTGACGTTGGTGCGATAACACGCCGCGCCCGTGGTGTTGAAGTTGCCGGTGTTGCCGCTGAACGTGACCGGGTTGGGGCAGGTGCCGCCGGTGCCTCCCCCGGATTGCCCGGCCTGCGTTACCGAGACCGTGCGCGTGATGCCACCACCACTCACCGTCACGGTTCCCGTACGGCTGGTCGTGGCGGTGTTGGCCGTGGCGTTCAAGGTGACGCTGCCATTGCCGGAACCACTCGTCGGTGAAGCGCTGAGCCAGGTCTGATCGTCGGTCACCGTCCAGCTGACATTCGCCGTGACATTGACCGCCGACGAGGACGCCGCGGAGGCGAACGAGAGCGACGTCTGCGACAGAGTGAGGTTGTTAGCCGTAGGCGCTGCCTGGGTTACTGCGATCGTGCGCGTGAGGCCGCCACCGGTGACGGTGACCGTGCCCGTACGGCTGGCCGTGCCGGTGTTTGCCGTCGCGCTCACCGTGAAGCTGCCGTTGTTGGTGCCGCTCGCCGGCGAGGCAGTGATCCACGTCTGGTTGTCGGTGATCGTCCAGCTGACATTCGCAGTGACCGTGACCGGTGATGACGAAGCTGCAGAGGCGAACGACAGCGTCGTCGGCGCCACCACGAGATTGTTGGTCGGCGTGCCGAACACGGTGGCCAGCACCGAGGTCGCGCGAATGCCGTTCGTACCGTTCACGATACGGTTGCCCCAGGTCGTGAGCTGCGCCGGATCGAAATTGACCGTCATGTCGAGGCCGGTGCCGCCGCCGCCATTACCGGACCAGGACCAGCCGAGGTAGCCGTTGCCGCGTGCCTGCGCCTGTGCGATGACGGAATCGGAGTCGGAGAACTGCCCGTTGTTGATCGGGCCGAACTCGCCGATCACCAGCGGCAGGTTCATGTCGTCGAAGCCCTGCATGTACGTGCTGACCGTCGAGAGCGACTGGTACACCTCGTACATGTGCACGCTGAAGGTCAGGTTGCGCAGCGTGTCCGCGTTCCAAAGCGCCATCGCATTGGTGCGCATGGTGTTCGACCAGTCCTGACCCCAGTTCGCTGCATCGATCATGATGTTGTGCGTGAGGCCGGCGCTGCGCAGCGCCTGGATCGCGGTGATGGTGTCGGGCGTGTAGTTAGCGGACGTATTGTTACCGAAGGGCTCGTTCGCGATGTTGATGATCACGAAGTTTTCCTGCCCGTTGATCGCGGCGCGGATATCGGAGCTGAGCCAGTATGCCGTTGCGTTCGAGATCGGCACAGCCGTGGTCTGCTCGCTCCATCCCGTGGAGTCGTGGACCTCGAGCACAGCGATCATTCGCAGGTCCTTGCACCACTGGATGAGCTGTGCGACCTGCGTGCCATTCACGCGTGCCCACTGGCCGCCGGTCGACAGCACGATGCGCACGGTGTTGGAACCCGTGGCGGCGATGGCCGCGAGATCCTGTTGCGTGTTGCGTGACTGGAACCACGTATATGGATAGTTGACGCCACGCATGATGAAAGGCGTGCCGTTGTTGTCGACGAGTTGTCCGTTCGAGATGAAGAAGCCGGCGAAACTCGCTACCGGCAGTAGTAAGAGAGTGCAAAGGATTGAGGCGCGCCGAAGCGCGCGTAGAACATTGCTCATGACTTCCCCCTGAAGTTCCGTGTCTTTGCGGCCGCATCCATACGATCTGAGCCGTGCGCCGCGATGATATCCCTCTCAACCGGGCTTAATGCAAGCAAAAATAGTTATTGTCCCGAGATTCGTCCCGATGTCCGGTTCGTTGTCCGGAATTGGTTGCGCTAACTGCAGGAAGAGTTTTCACGTTGCGTGCAGGAGGGGCTTTCCTAGTCCTTTGTCCTTGCGCGTGCGAGCGCGCGTCGGGAATTTTCCACAACTATCTACTCGCATCTCGTTGCACTACTCTCGATCGCGATGACGACCACGGTGCGAATCCTGGGGTCACGCGCCCGCGAACAGGTGCCCGGCACGGGCATCACGCTGCTTGCACCCGGATTCCGCGGCGCACTCACGCAACTCGCTGCCGGCGCCTCTCCCATCGCCGAGCACGACTTGCCGTTTGCTGATGCCGCCGCCGGCGCGGAGGTCATGCTCGCCGCGCAGCTCACGCTGAGCATCGAAGCGCGTCCCGCCGAAGGCGTGGGGCTGCGCTCGCGCAGCGCGGTAGCAGCGCATCCGCGCGTCATCGTTCCCCGGCGCAGCGGAGTTGCCTACGCGCTGCTGCAGACCGATGAGACGGGGGCATCGAGCTTCGTGCTTCCCTCGCAGCGAGTTCAGAGCGAGGTGGTATTCCCCCTGACTATCTCCGCGCACGGCGCGACTCGCCGTACGCTGCGCGTGCTGATGTGGCCAGCCCAGCCGGTGACCGACATCGGCGCGCTCGCGATTGCGGCGCGTTGGGAGCAGTTGCGACGACCGAGCCAACTCGCGCAATGCGGTCCGGACGGCGACTGGCTCGAGCCCGACTGGCCCGCGCTTGCCGCTGGACCCGTGCTCCTGCTGCTGCACGACACCTTCTCCACGCCGCAGGCGACGTTCGCCGATTGGATCGGCGATACCTCCTTCGCCTCGGTCCTGCATGGCTTCGGCGGCCGATGCCTGGCGTACGCGCATCCGACGCTGTCCAGCGGCCTGGAAGAAAATGTTTCCTGGCTATGGTCTCAGATCGCCCACCTGCCCGGACCCTTCGACATCGTGGCGTTGGGCCGTGGCGGCTTGTTAGCGCGCGCGATTGCCGCCGATGGAAGGCTGCCGCTGCGACGCGTGTGCCAGGTGGGTGTTCCCAACAACGGCACGTCGCTCGCACTCGACGCCAGCCTGCGGCGATTTCTCGACGGGCACGTGGCCATGCTGGCGTGCATTCCCAGCCGCGTGGCGCGCACCACGCTCGAGGGTGTGTTGTGCCTGGCGCGTGTCGCGGCGATGGGCCTTGCGTCGCCGCTGCCTGGCATCGCGATTCAGGCGCCCGGCAATCCGGTGCTCGCGGCGCTGCATGCTCCCTCGCAATCCGACCAGCAATGGTTCACGGTGAGTGCGCAGTTCGCGCGAGCCGGCGGTCACGGCAATTGGCCCGTCGACGCGAATGATTTTGCCGCGATTCCCAATGATCTGGTGGTGCCGAGTGAGGGTTGCCACGAGCCAGGCACACCGGTCACGGATCGCCTGCGTCTCGGCGGTTCGCTGGTGCACCATCACAACTACTTCGCTAACGCGCACGTGCGCGCGCATCTGGCGCAATGGTTTGCTGCCGAACGCTTGTAGGACTCCGCTGAACATCACACACTCCGCGCGACGATGGTTGCGCGGATCGGCTTGGCGCAATCTTCGACACAGTCGGAGGCGGCCTACAGCCGGCCCGACTCCCGAAGTCACTACAGGGCATAGATAAAATGAGTTCCACCAAGATCATCGCCATCGTTCTGATCGTCGCCGGCGTGCTGGGCCTGGCCTATGGCAAGTTCAGTTACACCAAGGAAACGCACGAGGCGAAGGTGGGGCCCCTCGAGATGTCGGTGAAAGACAAAGAAACGGTGAACATTCCCGTCTGGGCCGGTGTCGGCGCCATCGTGATCGGCGCCGGCCTGCTGCTCGTCGGTAAGCGCACCTGATGATTTGACCCGTGGGGCGGTCCCGCCTTGTGGTGCGGGGCCGCTCCCGATTGCCGGATCCCGGCAGCAGGTCCCTCGCCTCGAGCGAATTCTTTTGTCAAATTGCCGTCCGCTGGACGGCATTTTTCGTTGTGTTTTCCGCTGCCTCCAGCCGCTCGTAGGCCGACAACGACCGCTCGTCAGGGGGCCCCCGCCCCCGGGGCCGAAGTGTGGCATTCATCACAAATCGGGCAATGCCTCGCCCCTAACATCGACATCGCAATGAACAGCAGGTCACACGAAATGAAACGCAACGCCGATATCTCGCTCGGGCGCAGGCAGCGCGGCTTCACGCTCATGGAGCTGATGGCCGCAATCGCCGTCCTCGGCGTCTTGTCCGCCGTGGCAGTACCTTCCTTTACAAACCTGATCAACAGAAACCGCCTGACGTCGCAGGCGAATGAACTGTTGTCCTCCATCCAGTTCGCGCGCATAGAAGCCATCCGCAGCAATGCCAGGGTCACTTTTTGCGGCGCGGCCAGTGCCACCGCGGATGGTGAAGATGATTGCGTCGATGGCGCGCAGCCTTTCTGGGTAGTGATCGGCGGGGACCAACAACTGCGCGTGTTCGCGGTGAAAGACCCCATGCAGATCAGCACTGATCTGGAAAAAATCAGCTTCTACGCGG
>DASQJS010000031.1:0-3062 GCA_035630995.1 Steroidobacteraceae bacterium
TCCCTCCGTTGTTTGGCGCCATGCCGAAGACACCTTTGATGATGGAGTTCCAGATCACCAAGGAGTACCTCGGCTTCGCCACGCACCTGGCGTATCTCGGCACGCTATATGAAGAGGCGCTGGACTCGGACACGATGGTGAAAGGCAAAGGGTCGACGGTGGCGAAGGTCGTCGACGGCGAATTGCATGGTTACCGGAAGACCGGCATGGCTGGTGTGTCGAACATCGGCGCTGATCGCAACTGGACCGGATCCGATTTCGACCAGGCGAACTGGTACGTCTTCGGGCGTCTGGCCTGGGATCCTGACCTGTCTGCGCAGAGCATCGCCCAGGAATGGGTGCGCATGACCTTCAGCAACGACCCGGCGTTCGTCACGCCCGTGGTCGCCATGATGATGGGATCGCGCGAGGCGGTGGTGGATTACATGATGCCGCTCGGCCTCCATCATCTCTTTGACACCGGCCATCACTATGGCCCGGGGCCGTGGGTCGACAATCTGAATCGCGCCGACTGGAATCCCACTTACTACCATCGCGCCGATGCCAATGGGGTCGGCTTCGACCGCGGACCCAGGGGCAGCAACGCCGTCGCGCAATACAGCCCGAAGGTCGCCGCCATCTTTGCCGACCGGCGCAAGATCCCGGAACATTTCCTGCTCTGGTTTCATCATGTTCCCTGGGACTACAAGACCTCATCGGGTCGCATCCTGTGGGATGAGCTGGTGTACCGCTATACCCATGGCGTCGAAGTAGTTAGCCAGATGCGCCGCACGTGGGCCGGCCTCGGGAAATACGTCGATGCGGAGCGTTTCGCGCAGGTCAGCGCGTTCCTGTCCATCCAGGAGCAGGAGGCGCAGTGGTGGCGCGACGCCTGCATCGCCTATTTCCAGACATTCTCGAAACGGCCGCTGCCGGCGGGGTTTGCGCCGCCTGCGCATCCACTCGAGTACTACCGGCAACTCAAGTTTCCATACGCACCCGGCCGCTGAGCGGGTATTCGAGGGGGATGTGATGCGTACCGTTCTGCTGGTTTGCGGAATCATGACCGTGGCCGTTGCCGCCTTCGCGGGCGACTTGCCACCGCCGCTCGAGCTCACCGCCGAGCAGGATCACAAGATGATGATGGAGCGCCTTGGCATCTCGTCCATCCGGACGGGAGCCAATGGCCGCGACCCGAATGCGCCGAACGCGGCTAACTACGATGAGGCCAAGGGCAATCCCTATCCAGACCTGCCCGACGCGCTGAAGATGGACAGCGGCAAGCCGGTACAGAATGCGAAGCAATGGTGGAACAAGCGGCGGCCGCAGCTCGTCGAGCATTTCGATCGTGAGGTGTACGGCAGGATGCCAAAGCACGTGCCGGGTGTTAGCTGGGCGGTCGCCGAAACCAGGCAGGAGACCAAAAGCGGCATCGAGGTCGTCACGCGCAAGCTGCTCGGCCACGTCGACAATTCCGCCTATCCGCTCATCAACGTCGACATCGAGCTCCACCTGACTACTCCGGTGGGCGCGAAAGGCGTGCCCGTCATCATCGAATTCTTCCCGCCCGAATGGGCGGCGCGCATCCCGCCTCAGCCGTCGCCGACCTGGCAGGAGCAGGTGATTGCGCGCGGCTGGGCATACGCCATCCTGTCGCCGACCAGCATCCAGGCCGACAACGGCGCTGGCCTCACGCGCGGCATCATCGGCCTCGTGAACAAGGGGCAGGCGCGCAAGCCTGATGACTGGGGCGCGTTGCGCGCCTGGGCCTGGGGCGCCTCGCGCGCGCTCGACTACCTGGCGACCGACCCGGCCGTGGACGCGAAGCGCGCCGTAATCGAAGGGGTGTCGCGTTACGGCAAGGCCTCGCTGGTGACGATGGCGTACGAGCCGCGCTTCGCGATCGGTTTCATCGGGTCCTCGGGAATGGGTGGCGCCGCGCTGCATCGCCGGCGCATCGGCGAATTGCTCGAGAACGTTGCGGGCAGTGGCGAGTACCACTGGATGGCCGGCAACTACATCAAGTACGCAGGGCCGCTCACCGCAAAGGATCTGCCGGTCGACTCACACGAGCTGATTGCGCTCGCGGCGCCGCGCCCGCTGTTCATCGGCGCGGGCAGCCCCGAGAAAGGCGACGCCTGGGTCGACCCGCGCGGCATGTTCATGGCCACGGTGGCGGCGGGGCCGGTGTATCGATTGTTAGGCAAGCGAGCGCTCGACACCACGGAGTTCCCACCCATCGAAACTCCGTTGACCGCCGGCGAGCTCGCGTACCGCCAGCACGCGGGCGGTCACACGTCCTATCCGAACTGGCCGACGTTCCTCGACTTCGCGTCCAGGTACTTCGACTAGCTACCAATCCCACATCGTGCCGTCCTCGAGACGGGCGATGGGCAGCTGCTTCGGGGAGTACGGATACTTCGCGGCAAGTTTTTCGTCGATGGTCACGCCGTGGCCCGCCGACTCGCCGCAGAACAGGCGTCCTTCCCTGAACGTGTAGTCGTGCGGAAACACTGCGTCGGTTTCGGGCGCGTGCTTCATGTATTCCTGGATGCCGAAGTTCGGGACCCAGGTATCGAAGTGCAGCGCGGCGCCCATGCACACCGGTGACAGGTCGGTGGCACCGTGGAACCCGGTACGCACGCCGTGTAACGCTGCGAAGTCCGCGATGCGGCGCACATGCGTGATGCCACCGCCATGCACGATGGTGGTGCGGATGTAGTCGATGAGCTGGTTCTCGATGAGGTGCTTGCAGTCCCAGATGGAATTGAATACTTCGCCAACCGCCAGCGGCGTCACCGAATGCCTGCGAATCAACTCGAAGCTTTTCTGATTCTCGGCGGGTGTGGCGTCTTCGAGCCAGAACAGCCGATAAGGCTCGAGATCGCGCGCGAGCCGCGCCGCTTCGATGGGCGACAAGCGGTGGTGCACGTCGTGCAGCAGTTCGATGTCGGGGCCGTGTTCACTTCGCAAACGTTCGAACAGTTTCGGCACCACAGCCAGGTATTTCGGCGTCGTCCACACGGTTTCCGCGGGCAGTTCGCTCTCGGCCGGCTCGTACGCGGTCTTGAGGTTCGAGATGC
>DASQJS010000032.1:0-3381 GCA_035630995.1 Steroidobacteraceae bacterium
GAAAGAACGGCGCCAGCGCCGAGCCATCAAGACCCGCATGAAGATCCGCGAGCTGGGCATTGCCCGCCTCACGGTTCATCGGACCCCGCAGCACATCTACGCGCAGGTGTTCGATTCACAGGGCGCCAAGGTCATCGCCACCGCGTCGACCGTGCAGGAAAAGGTCGCCAAGGGCCTCAAGGGCACCGGCAACGTGGAGGCGGCGAAGGCCGTCGGCGCTGCTATTGCTGAAGCCGCCAAGGCCGCAGGCGTCACCAAAGTGGCGTTCGACCGCGCGGGCTTCATGTATCACGGCCGCGTCAAAGCGCTGGCCGACGCCGCGCGCGAAGCCGGCTTAGAGTTTTAACAGGACCTAACAAATGGCACGACCCGACAACAAATCCCAGGCTCAGGACGAATTCCTCGAGAAGCTGGTTGCAGTCAATCGCACGGCCAAGGTCGTCAAGGGCGGCCGCCAGTTCGGTTTCACCGCACTGACGGTGGTCGGTGACGGCGCCGGACGCGTGGGCTTCGGTTTCGGCAAGGCGCGTGAAGTGCCGGTCGCGATCTCCAAGGCCATGGCGCAGGCGCGCAAGAACATGGTCAACGTGGCGCTCAAGAACGACACGCTGCATTTCGCCATCAAGGGCGCGCACGGCGCGACGATGGTGTACATGCAGCCGGCGTCCGACGGTACTGGCGTCATCGCCGGCGGCGGCATGCGCGCGGTGCTCGAATGCGCCGGCGTGCGCAACGTGCTCGCCAAGAGCTACGGCTCGCGCAACCCCATCAACGTGGTTCGCGCCACGGTGAATGCGCTGGCCAACGTGAATTCGCCCGAGACCATCGCGGCGAAGCGCGGCAAGACCCTCGACGAGATCCTGGGCTAATCCCCAGCCCTCTTTCGAACGAGATATACGAACATGGCCAACAAACAGATCAAGGTCACGCTGGTTAAGAGCCTCGCGGGCCAGTTGAAGAACATCACGGCTTCGGTGCGCGGGCTTGGCCTGCGCAAGCCGCACCAGACGGTGGACGTGGCGGACACGCCGCAGAATCGCGGAATGATCTACGCGGCCAATCATCTGCTGAAGGTTTCGGAGTAATCGCAACATGACCATGCGTCTCAATGACATGAAACCCGCACACGGCGCCCGCAAGACGCGCCTGCGTGTCGGACGCGGCGCTTCCGCCGGCCAGGGCAAGACCTGCGGCCGCGGCGTGAAGGGCCAGCGCGCGCGCAAGGGCGGTTACCACAAGGTCGGCTTTGAAGGCGGCCAGATGCCCATTCAGCGCCGTATGCCGAAAGTGGGCTTCCGCTCGAAAATGGAAATGGCCGAAGTGCGGCTCGACGAGCTCCTCAAGGTCGAAGGCAGCGAGATCACTCTCGACACCTTGAAGAAGGCCAACATCATCCCGACATTTGCGGATCGCGCGAAGGTCGTGCTGTCGGGCGAGATCAAGAAAGCCTTCTCGCTCAAGGGCATCGGCGCCACCAAGGGCGCGAAGGAAGCGATCGAGAAGGCCGGCGGCTCAGTCGAGGCTCTGCCCGAGAAGCCGAAGCCCGAGAAATTGAAGGCCAAGAAGTAAGGTCCAGGGAACAGGTAAGACGTGGCATCCAGCTCACAGAACCCGGCATCAGTACTCGGCGACGCGGCGCGTTTCGGCGACGTACGCAAGCGCCTGCTGTTTCTGATCGGCGGCCTGATCGTCTATCGCATCGGCACGTACATCCCCGTGCCGGGCATCGACCCTGAGCGCGTTGCGGGCTTCTTCCGGGACAATGCCGAGACCATCTTCGGCATCGTCAACATGTTCTCGGGCGGTGCGCTCGAGCGCCTCTCCATCTTCACCATGGGTGTCATGCCCTACATCTCCGCGTCGATCATCGTGCAGATGATGGCGATGGTGGTGCCGCAGTGGATGGAGTACCGCAAGGAAGGCGAGTCCGGCCGGCGCAAGCTCACCGAGATCACGCGCTACGGCACGCTGGGCCTGGCTCTGTTCCAGTCGTTCATTACCGCGAACGGCCTGCAGCAACAGGGCATGGTCGTGGCTCCGGGCTGGCAGTTCCTGTTCGTCGCCACCATTACGATGACCACGGGCGCCATGTTCCTCATGTGGCTGGGTGAGCAGATCACCGAGCGTGGCGTGGGCAACGGTATTTCCATGATCATCCTGGGCGGCATCGTGGCCGGCATCCCGGGCGCGATCGGCCAGACGGTGGACCAGATCAACACCGGCGAAATGTCGGGTGTCATCGCCATCGCGCTCATCCTGATGGTGCTCGGTGTCACCACCTTCTGCGTGTTCGTGGAGCGCGCTCAGCGCCGCATTCCGGTGGACTACGCCAAGCGCCAGGTCGGCCGCCGCATGTACGCGGGCCAGACCACGCACCTGCCGTTCAAGCTGAACATGTCGGGCGTGATTCCGCCGATCTTCGCCTCGAGCCTGCTGCTCTTCCCGGCCACCATCGCCGGGTTTGCGGGCCAGAACACCGAGAGCTGGTGGGGCAACGCGCTGGCGACGTTCTCGGCAACGTTTGGTTACGGCCAGCCGGCGCACATCACCGCGTACGCCTTCCTGATCATCTTCTTCTGCTTCTTCTATACCGCGCTGGTGTTCAACGCGCGCGAGACGGCCGACAACCTCAAGAAGTCGGGCGCCTTCATTCGCGGCATCCGCCCCGGCCAGCAGACCGGCGAGTACATCGACAAGGTCCTCACGCGGCTCACGTTGTGGGGCGCGGTGTATATCACCGCGGTCTGCCTGCTGCCCGAGATCCTCGTATCGCGCGGCGGTGTGCCGTTCGTGTTCGGTGGCACCTCGCTGCTCATCGTGGTCGTGGTGGCCATGGACTTCTTCTCGCAACTTCAGGCCCACCTGATGTCGCACCACTATCCGGGTTTGCTCAAGAAGGCGAACCTGATGGGTTACGGCCGCAGTGGCGCGCCGCAAAGCTAATTTTTAGGACTCAAGAACCATGAAAGTACGTCCCTCCGTAAAAAAGATCTGCAAGAACTGCAAGATCGTGCGACGTCGTGGCGTCGTGTACGTCATTTGTGCTGACCCGCGCCACAAACAGCGCCAGGGTTAATTAAGCGAATAGCTAAGAGAAGGTATCGAACCAATGGCACGTATTGCTGGCGTAAACATTCCGATGAACAAGCACGTTGTCATCGGGCTCACGCACATCTTCGGAGTGGGTCGTTCCCGCGCGAAGGACATCTGCGCATCGACGGGCATCGCTCCCACCACCAAGGTGAAAGATCTCACCGAAGTGGAAGTGAACGCGATTCGTTCGGCGCTCGCCAAGACCGCGGTCGAAGGCGACCTGCGCCGCGAGAACTCGATGAACATCAAGCGACTCATGGATCTCGGCGCGTATCGCGGCATCCGTCA
>DASQJS010000033.1:0-4839 GCA_035630995.1 Steroidobacteraceae bacterium
CTCGAACATCTCAAGTTCCTCGTTCTCGATGAAGGCGACGAGATGCTGCAGATGGGCTTCGTCGACGACATCGAATTCCTGTTCCAGCAGGCTCCGGAAGACAAGCAGGTGGCGCTGTTCACCGCGACGCTGCCGCATTCCATCCGCCGCATCGCGCAGACGCACATGCGTGATCCGCGCGAGATCAGCGTGCAGTCGCGTGGCGAAGCCGCCCCGAAGATCCGCCAGCGTTACTGGATGGTCAGCGGCCTGCACAAGCTCGACGCCCTCACGCGCGTGCTCGAATCCGAACGCTTCGACGCCATGCTCGTGTTCGTGCGCACCAAGATCGAAACCGTCGATCTCGCCCAGCGCCTCGAAGCGCGCGGCTTCGCGGCCTCCGCGTTGAACGGGGACATGGAGCAGCGCCAGCGTGAGCAGATGGTCACGCAGCTCAAGAACGGCAAGATCGACATCCTCATCGCCACCGACGTGGCGGCGCGCGGTCTCGACGTCGAGCGCATCTCGCACGTGCTCAACTACGACATCCCGTACGACTCCGAAACCTACGTGCACCGCATCGGCCGCACCGGCCGCGCCGGGCGCACAGGCGATGCCATCCTGTTCGTAAGTCCGCGCGAGCGGAACATGCTGCGCGTCATCGAACGCGTTACCAAGCAGCAGCTCGAAGAGATGAAGATGCCGAGCGTCGCTGACGTCAACGAACTGCGCGTGGTGAAGTTCAAGGAAAAGATCACCGCGGCCGTCATGAGCGGCGCCGGCAAGGAATTCCAGAGCATGCTCGAGCAGGTGCAATCCGACGGCGACATTCCCGCCATCGAAATTGCCGCTGCGCTCGCGAGCATGGTGCAGGGTTCGACGCCGCTGTTCCTCGCGGCGAAGCCCGAGTCCGAACAGCAGAAGGCGCCGCCGCGCATCGACGGCAGTGTTCCGCAGCAGACCTATCGCATCGAAGTGGGCCACGCGCACGGCGTACTGCCGGGCAACATCGTCGGCGCCATCGCCAACGAAGCCGGCATCGAGGGCAAGAACATCGGCCACATCGACATCCGCGAAGATCACAGCTACGTGGATCTGCCCGGCCTGCCCGATGAAATGATGGCGAGCCTGCAGGATGTACGCGTTCGCGGTGAAGCCATCCGCATCCAGCGCGTGGATTCGAAGCCCGACAAGCCCAAGTTCAGTGGCCAGTCGCGCCGTCCGGATCGCATGCAGGAAGAAGATGGCGGGCGGCGTCCATACGCCGGTGGCGGCGGTAGCGCCGGCAAGCGATTCGACAAATCGAGCGGCGAGAAGAAGCCGTACACGGGTGGCGGCAACCGCTTCGACAAGGCCGGCGAGCCACGCCCCTTCAAGAGCAATCGCTCCGAGTCGCGCAACTACTCGGGTCCGCCACGCAGCTACGCGGGCACGCCCCGTTTCAAGCGTGATGACAGCGCGCCCCCGCCGGCCGAAAGCGGCGACCGGCCTTCGTTCGAAGGCAGCAGGCCGGCCCGCTTTTCGACGTTTGCCGAAAAGCCCCGCTTCGCCTCGGGCGACAAGCCGCGTTTTGCCGGCAAGCCCTCGTTCGGCGACAAGAAGCCCGAAGGCTTCAAGAAGAAGTACGTTGGCAAGGCCGCCGGCGCCAAGGGCTCGTACAAGGGCGGAAAAGCCCATCGCGCCAAGAGCGCGTACAGCGGAACGAAAGACTGATCGTCAGCTTCTGACGATTTGCGGCCGGGCCCCGATATGGGGCCTTGGTCGTACGTTTCCGCCGCGCGATTCGGTGCGACCATGCGCGCATGAAACAGCTCGGCTCGTACCTGCTGAAGGCGATCGTGCGCGGCGCGCTGATCGTCGTTCCCGTCTATCTCGCGATTCTGCTGCTGCTCAAGGCGGCGAAATCGATTGTTGGCCTGGTCCAGCCGATCGCCAAACTACTGCCGGACTGGTTTCCAGCGGCAGATGTGCTGTCGATCCTGCTGGTGCTCATCGTCTGCTTCCTCATCGGCGCACTCGTGCACACCGCGATGGGCCGAGCCGCGAAGAGAGCCATCGAAAAGTCGGTGCTGGAGCGCGTGCCCGGCTACTCGTTGTTTCGTGCCCTCGGGCAAAGGGCCGCCGGCCAGGGCGTCGACAGCGCCTGGCAACCCGCACTGATTGAAATTGAAGACGCGCTGGTTCCAGGTTTCATCGTCGAAACCATCGATGACAACCTGCTCACCGTATTCGTGCCGTCGGTACCGACCCCGTTTGCCGGTGCCATCTACATCATCGAGCGCCGCCGTGTGCATCCAGTCGACGTCCCATTCACGCAGGCCATCAAGACCATCTCCCGCTGGGGAAGCGGCTCGAAGGAGCTGGTGGCGGCGATGAAGCGGGCGCCGCCGGCGACCTGATCAAACGATCGCCCCCGCAATACTTGCGAGGGCGACCGCTTTGACTGTTCGCTACTTCTTGGCGGGCTCCACCGAGATCGCCAGCGCCTCGGTGTACGACACGTCCACCATGTCGCCTTTCTTCAGCGTCTTGATGAATTTCTTTCCTTCGGGTGACGCCGGCGCGATGGTGCGCACGAAGCCATCCGGCCGCTTGAAGGTCACGGTTTCGAAGGACGTATCCACCGACTCGATCTGCACCGTCGTCGAGACTGTCGCACCGACCGAAGCGGAAGGCTTCGCACCCTCGGGCGCGGTTTTCACCCCGGTGTCGAGCGTCGTGGTCGGCGTCGCCTTGCTCTTGGTGATTTTCGCCGCGAGGGCGACGGTGTACTTCACTTTCACTTCATCGCCCACGCGAATCTGTGGGAAGTTCACGATTTCCGGGCCCGCCAGGATGGTGGCGGTGCCCGCGGGGCCGCGCAGCGACAGCAGGCGATTTTCCGAGTCGATGGCTTCAACCGTCGCAGAAACCTCCTGTACTTCCTCTTTCAGGAAAGGTTCCTTGGCGGCACAACTCAGCGTGGTCATGACGCCGATGATTACCAGACAGATCGAACGTTTCATTTTCAGCTTCCTTCTGCAGTAGTTTGGTCAATTCATTGCCCGGGCGTTGTCGAGCGCACCGCGCAGCAGGCCAGCCCACATCTCGAGCGCTTTACGCGCCTCGGCGGAATTCGACACGGCGCCCTCAACCTGGAGATTGCCCACCGCGCGACCCTTCTCGCGATCGATGGCGCGCACCAGCAGCGCGCCGGTCGTTGAATCACGCAGTTCCATGAACAGGGTCAGGTCGCTGGGCGAGACCACGTACATGCGCTGGGTGCCGGTGCTGCCCGGTGTAGCGGCAACATCGAGCTCGGTGATCGATGCGGTCACACGCAGGACGTCGGCCCCGGGCTGCGTCGCGAGCGGATAGCCATTGTTCAGCGTGAGTGCGGACGAAAAGATTTCGTAGAAAACCGCGGAGCCCTGCGAGCGGATTCTCGTCACGTCGCTCTCGCTCACTTCCGGATGCCGCTTCTCCCAATCGAGCTTGAAGGCGAGCTCCACGGAATCGAGCATCACGCGCTTGTATCTCGCCAGTGACACGCCAGGCTTCGCGTAAACCGTGTCCACCTGCTTCGACTGCACACGGACGAGGCCATCGGGCGTGTTCTCGGCAACCGGCGGTGCGTTGACCACGCATGCGCTGAGCAGAGCGAGCACGCCTGAGAGGATCGTCGCCGCCCGAATGACATTTCTCATGAAGTTTCCTTGGCTTCCGAAGCCGGCTTGTCCGCTATCCACACGCCGAGCGACGAGTAAGTCACGGCGAGGATCACCGGACCGATGAACAGGCCAATGACGCCGAACGCCAGCAGGCCGCCGATGACACCGGCGATGATGAGGATCAGCGGCAGGTCGACTCCGCGGCTGATGAGTATCGGGCGCAGGAAGTTGTCGAGCAGCGCCATCGGTATGCTGTAGATCAGGAACACGGTGGCTGCCACGCCGCTGGCATGCGAATACATCCAGATGACCGCCGGTATCAAAACGAGTATCGGCCCGACCTGCGCGATGCAGAGCACGAAAACGATGGCCGTGAGCAGTCCGGGGTGCGGTATGCCGGCCACGAAGAAGCCGAGTCCGACGAGCACGGTTTGCACGAGCGCAGTCACGACGACGCCGAGCGCCACGCTCTGCACCGACTGCCCGGCAAGAATCACCGCCGCATCGCCGCGCTGCCCCGCGAGCCGGCTCGCGAACGCCCTCACGCCCATGGCGGCCGCCTCGCCCTGCGCATAAAGAATGCCGGCGATGATCACCGTGAGCAGAAAGTGCCCGAGCAGGCCACCGAAGCCACCGGTCACCGCCAGGAGCCACGCAGCCACGGACTTCACGTAAGGACGAATGGTTTCGGCAAACTGCTCCGGCCCGGCAGCGGACAGGGTCTGCCACTTTGCGGTGAGGCGTTCGCCGGCGACCGGCACCTTCGCGAGCCAGTCGGGCGGCGGGCCGAGGCCGGTCTTCATGTACGAGCGTACGACCTCGACGCCGTCGACCGACGCGTCGAGCATCACGCCGAGCGCTGCCCAGAACGGCACGACGAAGATCACCAGCATGACGATGACCATGACGGTCGTCGCCAGGGCGCGACTGTTGCCGAGGTGACGCTGCACCCACATCAGCAGCGGCCAGGTGGCTACGACGATGGCCGTGGCCCACACCAGCGGCCCGATGAATGCCTGCATGGTCCACAGGCTCGCCACCAGCAGCACGCCGATGATGAGCACGCCCAGCGTCGTTCGCGTCAGGTCCGGCGAGGTTTGTGAATTCATTGCGCATCCCGGGATTTATTTGTTGATTTGATACCGGATGCCGCACTCCCGATCATGGGACCAAGGTCTCATTCCCGTAGGCGGCCCGCAGTTCGATATTG
>DASQJS010000034.1:0-3008 GCA_035630995.1 Steroidobacteraceae bacterium
GCTCCTGTGAGTAGGTATTCAGAGAGTAGTCGAACAGGATTGAACATTTTCGACAGCCCTTCCGGGAATCCCTATGGCGCGGCGACTGTGCGACACGTCGCGTCTCGCACTCCTTTCCCGCCCTTCCCTGATTGAAGCCGGCGCGCGCGCAACTACCATTCGCCGCCACATGAATACCCATCACGCCAGGCAAAAATGGTTTCAGTGTTTCAGCCCTGACGGGCTCATAACGCGCCAGGAAGCCGTCAATCTGATCCACAAGCATGCCGCCAAGGCGCGCGTCTTCGAAGACCTGGACGGTGATCCGGCCTTGATGGTCGGTCAAAATGGCGGCCGCCACCTGGTGTTGTTCACGGACCTTTCCGACGCACAGATAAGGAACGAACTACCGACCGCATGGCTGCGCGAACACCAGCAGGCCGACATGTTTCGTGACGCAGCCGAAAAGGTGGCGAACGATGAACAGTGCTCGTCGGAGCCCACTGGTTTGCCCCGCCGCGGCGCCTTGTCCCGCGCGTGGGACAACCTGAAGAAGTCACTCAAGGGTGTATTCGGTCAACCCCGCTGACGACTCCGGAACGCGGCCACCTTGGCGCGGTTGCCGCAGGCAGTCGCGCTGCAGAACAAACGCCGATGTGCTTTCGTCCGGTCGATGAACGTCAGTGTGCAACCTCCGCCCGCGCAATTCCTGATCAGCGACGGCTTCTCGGTGGTTAGCACGGCCGCCAACTGCATCGCGACCAGCGAAATCAGCGATTGCGGCGATTCGAGTTGCGGCCGCTCCGCGAGCGTGAACCCTTCTTTGCGGGCGATGAGCTCATGGCTGCTCTGTTCGCGTGCCAGCAGCTTGTTCAGCGTGGCGATCTCCTCGCCGTAATCGGCGCTTGGGCGAGCGCGCCAGCGCTCGAGCCAGTCCCGCGCCCACTCGCGCATCTTGCGCGCCTCCGCCGCTGCAGTATCGAGACCTTTCGCGCCGAACCGGCGCGCGAGCTTCGCGGCTTCGGTCTCGTCCAGCAGCCCCGCGCCCTTCAGCCACTCGAGGTACGCGCGTCCATCGGGAATGGTTTCGACCGGCACGCCATCGGGCGTCAGGGCCGTGTTCAGGAAATCGATGGCGGGATGGCCGCCGAGAAATAGTGGTTCCATGGCTGGAGCGTAACCATTTATCTGAGGCTTGACAAGTTACCACTCTTGCGTAACCTTTATTGTGACCATTGACTGGTTACACTTCCTTCGAGGTTCGTCATGAAACAGTTGCTCGCTCTCTTCGCTCTCCTGCTTTTCGCCCCCTTCCATTCCGCGGTTGCCGCGGATTCGACCGTGCACCACCGCAAGATCACGATCGACGGTGTCGAGGTGTTCTACCGCGAGGCCGGCCCGGCCAACGGACCCACGGTCGTGCTGCTCCACGGTTTTCCGAGCTCCTCCCATATGTTCCGCAACCTGATCCCGGCGCTCGCCGATCGCTACCGCGTGATCGCGCCCGACTTCCCGGGGTTCGGCGAGAGTGCGATGCCCGATCGCGCGCAATTCCAATACACCTTCGCGCACTTCGCCGAGATCACGGATGCGCTGCTGACGCGGCTCGAAGCCAGGCGCTACACGCTCTACGTGATGGACTACGGCGCACCGGTCGGTTACCGGCTCGCGTTGCTGCATCCCGAACGCGTCACCGGTCTCGTGGTGCAGAACGGCAACGCCTACGCCGAAGGGCTGCAGGAATTCTGGACGCCGATCAAGGCGTATTGGGCCAGCGGTTCGCGCGAGCATCGCGAAGCGTTGCGTGCCGGCACCACGGCGGAAGCCACGCAGTGGCAATACGTGGATGGCGTGCGCGACCCGACCCGCATCGATCCAGCCGCGTGGGTTTATGACCAGGCGCGGCTCGACCGGCCCGGCAACATCGAGATCCAGCTCGATCTCTTCTATGACTACCGCACGAATGTCGAGCTGTACCCGCGTTTCCAGCAATTCTTCCGCGAGCGCAAGCCGCCAACACTGATTGTCTGGGGTGCGAACGACAAGATCTTCCCGCCGCAGGGTGCGCACCCGTATCGGCGCGATCTGCCGGCTGCAGAGTTCCACCTGCTGGATACGGGCCACTTTGCGCTGGAGGACAAGGGCTCCGAGATCGCGACGTTGATGCGTGACTTCCTCGACCGCCAGGTCGCCTCGAAAGTCGCGTCGCGCTAATCTGGCTTCATGAATCGATTGAGGATAGCGGGTGCGGTAGTTGTACTGGTCATCGCTGCGGGCCTGACCTACTTCTACGTGGCTGCGCCGTTTCTATGGTCTGAAAGCCGCCTTCGCGAGAAGGTGCTTTCACTGACGCCCATAGGATCGACGCACGAACAAGTGCTGAACGCGATTGAATTAAAGGGCTGGCACCCAAGGCGAATGAAGGCAGAGGTCGAGAATCACGGATACCTTCAGCAGTTTCCTGGCGCTCCACCTGTCGAGGTCGGTTTCACCAGTATCAGCGGCTACATGGGCGCTCACTACGAAAACCCTATCGAGCCAACGCATGTGGCGGTGCACTGGGGATTTGGGAAAGATGGCCGTCTGACGGATGTGTGGATCTGGAAGGTCACCGACAGCATCTAAAGCTGCTTGACCTCCTTCAAATCGGGGTCGGCATCCTTCCAGTACCTGCGCGCCTCCGCCGTTTCGCGCTGCGCGAATTCGGTCTCGCCGCGATGGCGAGCCACCAGCGCAAGCGCGAGGTGGCCTCCGGCATATGCGCCATCGTGCTCGAGGAATAGGCTACACCCCTCATGTACGTAGTGCGACCGCCGGCTTCATGCTCATCGCCGTGCGAGCCTGACGCGCGGCGGCAACTCCGACGACACCGACGGCCGCGGCCCCCGCCAGTGCCAGCGCCCAATACGCGAGCGGCGTGCGCTCCGTGAACGGCGCGAGATAACGCGCAATGGCCAGCGCCGCGACGGGCAAGGCCACGCCGGCGGCCAGCAGGATGACGGCGCCGATCTCCCTCGCCACCAGCCCGC
>DASQJS010000035.1:0-4121 GCA_035630995.1 Steroidobacteraceae bacterium
TTGAGTTAGCGAGGCCGCATTCTGCCAGCCTCGCCCTCCGCCGGGGACGAAATCAGTGGCGGCGAACGTTGACCGTGAGTTTCTGGCCCGGACGCAGCATCGAGTGCTTGCTGATGCCGTTCCAGTTGACCAGGTCGGAGACAGTCACGCCGAAGACCTTGGCGATGCGCGACAACGTGTCGCCGCTGCGCACCTTGTACGAAACGGCGCGCGAGTTGGCGGACGGTGTCGTGGAGCGATTGCCGGACGCCGGCGCGCGGGTGTTCAACACCAGCTTCTGGCCGGCGCGCAGGGTGTCGCCGGGACCCATGCCGTTGAGACGCGCGAGCGTCGCGACGTCCATGCGGTTGCGCTTGGCGATGCGCCACAGCGAATCGCCGCTGCGCACCACGTGCACCCCGGGGCGACGCCCGGTGCGGCCACCGGAGCCGTCGACGCGCGCCGCGGCGAGCATCACCTTGGCGGGTAGGTTGACGACGGCGGTGGGCACGCGCAGCTCGCTACCAACCACCAGCGGTGCGTTGGCGTCGAGGGTGTTCATGTCGCGCACCACGACGGCCTGCGTCTTGTATTTCTTCGCGATGGAAGCCACCGACTCGCCGCTCTTGACGGTATGCAGTGAAACGCGCACGCGTTCATCGGGGCTCAGCAGTTCGAGGTTCTTGCGGAACGCATCGGCGGTGTCGCGCGGCAGCAGCAGGAAATGCGGGCCGGCAGGATCCGTCGCCCAGCGGTGGAAGCCGGGATTGAGCTCGTACACTTCATCGAGCGTGATGCCAGCGAGTTCCGCGGCCAGCGTCAGGTCGAGCTGGCCACCCGTATCCACGCGCGTGAAATAGGGTTCGTTCGGAATGGGGCTGAACGCGATGCCGTAATCCTCGGGGTTGGCCACGAGGCGGCGCATGGCGAGCAGCTTCGGCACGTAGGCCTTCGTCTCGGAGGGCAGGCGCAGGCTGAAGAAATCCACACCTTTGCCGGCGGCGCGATTGGCATTCACTTCTCGCTGCACGCGGAACTCGCCGCAGTTGTAGGCGGCGATGGCCAACAACCAGTCGTCGAAGAATTCATCGTGCATGTACTGCAGGTAGTCGAGCGCGGCGCGTGTCGAAGCCATGACGTCGCGGCGGCCGTCGTACCACCAGTCCTGCTTGAGTCCGAAGCGCTCGCCGGTGCCGGGCATGAACTGCCACAGACCGTTCGCGGTGGCCCATGAGCGGGCGTAGGGCTCGAAGGCGCTCTCGACCACGGGTAACAGGGCGAGCTCGAGCGGCATGCCGCGCTTTTCAATTTCCTGGACGATGTGGTGCAGGTAAGGAACCGCACGGCCGAATACGCGCTCGAGGTATTGCGGGTTGTTGGCGAAGAACGCGAGCTGCACGTCGATCTGGCGCGAGTCGATGTCCGTGAGCTTGAAACCGGCGCGGATGCGATCGAAAACGTCGGGGTACTGTTCGGGGGTCAGGCCGGCAATTGTGAGCGACGAATCTTCCGTCTCGGCGGCGGCGTCGACGGTCTCGACCACCGGAGCCGGGGCGGTCAGGAAGTCGGCAGGGACTTCTGCAGCCGCGAGCAGTACCGGCTTGGCGGCCCTGGGGCGCGGGCTGGTCACAGGGCTCTGGGTAGCCGCCGGGTTGGGCTGGGCCACAGGGGTAGGTGCAGGCACCTCTGCCGCGCTAACGGGCGCAGGAGCGTCTTTCGTGACTTCGGGGGCAGTAGCGCAGCCTGTCAGGGCCGCGGCGAGAAAACTGATGGGCGCAATAAGGCGCCACGCCGAGAATCCAGAACTCAAATCACACCCCCATGGGGAACGTCGCAGGACCGCTTTACGAAATATGACGGTACTTCTTCGATGGGCAGTATTTAAGCTGTAAGTTCACAAGTTTGCTACCTTTTTTGTGATGTAATTCCCAGCGTTTGTGACGCACTCCACCGCATCTGCCGCAGTCGAATCCTGGCTCGCTTCCGGACTGGGTCAGGCTATGCTACAGGCCGAATCCGAGCTCATGTCAGAGGCATTGGACGACGTTTTCGGCTGGGAGTTGCTTCAACTTGGAACTTGGGGCCCGCGCGAGGGGCTGTTGTCGGGTTGTCGCACGCGCAGACACGCGGTTATCGCCCACGGAAGGTTCAAAAGTGCCGATGCCGACATCGGTGCCCGGCTATCACAATTGCCGATTGCCAATGGCGCGGTCGACGCCGTGGTCCTGCCGCATACCCTCGAATTCGAAACCGACCCCTATGCCGTCGTGCGCGAAGCGGATCGCGTGCTGGCCGGTGAAGGTCAGCTGGTCGTGCTCGGATTCCGGCCGTTCAGCCTCTGGGGATTTCGCAGCCGTGCGATCAGCCGTGGCTACCCACCGGGTCTCAGGCGAATGCTGGGGGCGGGCCGCATAGCCGACTGGCTCGAGCTGCTGGGCTACGACGTAACGCTCACGCGCAAATACCTGTTCACACCACCGTGGGGCGGCAGTGCGCCACGGCCAGGGGTCCCATCGGCATTGCTACGCCGTGGGTGGATCAAGCCCTGGCCCTCGGGTGCGTACCTCATCAAGGCGCGCAAGCGGGTCTACACGCTGACGCCGATCCGGCCGAAGACTCGGGAACGTCCGCAGACCATTGGCGGCCTGGTGAAGCCGACGACGCGTTCGAGTTCGTAAGTTCGCGATGTTCCTCTAGACTCGCGCGCCATGAGACAGATCGTTCTTGACGTCGAAACCACCGGCCTCGAAGCGGCCGCCGGCCACCGCATCATCGAAATCGGTTGCGTGGAAATGCTGAATCGCCGCACGACGGGTCAGAAGTTCCATCGCTACCTGAATCCCGAACGCGAAATCGATGCCGGCGCGATGGCCGTGCACGGAATCGATTCCGCCCGGCTGCAGCAGGCACCGAAGTTCGCCGAAGTCGCCGATGAACTGCTGGCATTCATCAACGGCGCCGAACTCATCATTCATAACGCCCCCTTCGATGTCGGCTTCCTCAATGCCGAGTTCGCGCGGCTGCCCGGCGATGTCCGTACCGTGGCCACCGTATGCAAGGTGCTCGACACACTGGCGCTGGCGCGCAGCCTGCATCCCGGGCAGCGCAACAGTCTCGATGCGCTCTGCAAGCGCTACAGCATCGACAACACCAAGCGCGAGCTTCACGGCGCATTGCTCGATGCCGGAATTCTCGTCGACGTGTACCTCGCCATGACCGGCGGCCAGAGCGCCCTGGCGTTGGACATGAACGGGCGCGGCTCGGAAGCGCGCAATCACGGCGTGGCCGCACCGGCTCGCGCCCCTGGCGTCACCCTGATCGTGACCACCGCCAACTCCGATGAGCTGCAACGGCACGAAGCCATGCTCGACCTCATCCACAAATCGAGCGGTGGGAAGGCGGTTTGGCGCGCGGCCAGCCCGCCGGATAGCGATCAAACGCACAGAAATCACTGATCAGCGGGTGGGTGGCCTCGCTTTCGGAGCCCCGGCGACGGCAAGATCGCAGCCGCATTTGTATCCAAGCGCTTAAAAGAGAACGGAAAAATCATGGAATTGAGCATGAGAGGCTGCCGCATCGGCGTGGTCGGACTGGGCTACGTGGGTCTGCCGCTGGCTGTGGAGTTCGGCAAGCATTTCGACACGGTCGGATTCGATATCAAGGCGAATCGCATCGCCGAATTGAAGAAGGGCCGAGACAGCACCCTGGAATGCTCGGCCGCGGAATTGAAATCCGCTCGCAAACTCAGGTATTCAACCAACCTCAAGGACCTCGGCAAGTGTCGGGTGTTCATCATTACCGTCCCCACGCCGATAGACAGGTACAACCGCCCGGACCTGACTCCGCTCGAGCGTTCGAGTGAAACGGTCGGCCGGGTGCTCAAGAAAGGTGACGTGGTGGTGTACGAGTCCACCGTCTACCCTGGCTGCACCGAAGAAGTGTGCATCCCCATCCTCGAGCGCGAGTCGGGTCTCAAGTTCAACAAGGATTTCTTCGCGGGCTACAGCCCGGAGCGCATCAACCCGGGCGACAAGGAGCATCGCCTGCCGAGCATCAAGAAGGTGACGTCGGGGTCCACTCCGGAAGCCGCAACTTTCGTTGACGACCTTTATCGCACCATCGTGCGCGCCGGCACGCACAAG
>DASQJS010000036.1:0-9393 GCA_035630995.1 Steroidobacteraceae bacterium
CCATGGGGTGGTCCGGGCCTAACCACTCGCGCATGCGTTCGAGGCCGTTGCCAAGGCGTATTTCCTCGAGCTCGGTGTACACGGGCACGGCGGCGCCGAGGTTCTGCTGAACGCGCGGCAGCGCGGTGTCGGTGTATTCGCGGAATCGCTCGCCGTTCGGCTTGTCACGCTCCGCGGCGCCGCGCACCAGCGTGCGCGCGTAGTTCACGAGCCGGCCCTGGAATCCCGCGCCGTTCTCGATGTAGTTCCAGGGCAGGAACAGACCGCGCTCGGCGGCCAGGGCCGCGTCGATGTCCTTCCACGGATTGCCCGTGTTCTTGTTGAGCGTGGCGTCCTTCGCGATGTTCTTCTCGAGCGTCGCCTGTTCGGCCGCTTTGCGCTCGAGCAGCGTGTCCTCGTGCAGCGCGTCGAGCATCTTGCGACGCACCTTGATGCCATTCTCGAGACCGTTGAGCTGATCGGCAGTGATTCGCTCGTTCTGCGGGCTCACGCTTGCGAACTGGATGAAGCGGCCGCGGATTTCCGAGTACCGCAGCAGCCACTGCGGCAGGTCGATATTGCGCTGCTGCTTGAGCTGCGCCAGCGTCAGCCCGCGGTCGGTGGCGCCGGGGTGGCCGGACACGAACACCGCTTCACCTGCCGCAGGACCGGCGAAGTTGATCTTGAGGAAGGTGGCCGGCACGGCGGGCTTGCCGTCTTCATAGGCGCGCAGCAGGCCCATGTCGAGGCACCAGCGCGGAAACTGGAAATTGTCGGGGTCGCCGCCGAAGGCCGCGATGGACGCCTCGGGCGCGAACACCATGCGCACGTCGGTGTAGCGTTTGTATCTATATAACCAGTACTGCCCGCCCTCATACAGCGTGACGCTCTGGCATTTCTGCTTCGTCTGCGCCTCGCATTCACCTTCGAGCTGCGTCAGTGTGGATTTGCGCACGTCGTTGGCGGCCGCTTCGTCTTTGCCGGCGATGGCTGCGGATATCTTCGCGGTGATTTCTTCCATTCCGACGAGCACGTCGGCCACCTGCGTCTGGCACTTCTTCTCTTCCTCGCGGGTCTTGGCGAGGAAGCCGTCCTCCACGAAGCTTTTTTCCTTCGACGATTGCTCCGCGAGACAGGCTTCGACGCAGTGATGATTGGTGAGGATCAGTCCCTCGGCGGACACGAACGTAGCGGTGCAGTTGGACAGGCGAACGGTGGCCGAGCGCACGCGATCGAGCCATGCCTGGTCGAGGCTGGTCTTGAGCGCCGCGTTGGCCTTCGCGAACGGGAAACCGTGGAAAGTCCACATGCCTTCGTCGGCCTGGGAGGCGGAACACAGGCAGGCCATCAGTGCGGCAATCGCCGCGCTCGCAAATCGGTTCATGGAAGGAACTCCGGGGATTTTTTGGTGCCGCCTGACGCGGTCGATGCGCGGATTATCTCCACAATTGGCAGCTTGCGCATGTCCGGCACGCCGCGTCCCTACCTCGGTTCGGCGCGGGCAGCGGGCGTGGCATCATGGGACCAGCGTGAACGATCAGCCTGGCCCGACTCCTCCCGCGCGCCGCTTCGGCAGGATCATGCTCGCGCCGGGCTATTTGCCGTCGCACGCCGTTACCTATCTATATGCGGCGTTCATCACGATCGGGTTGCTCGCATTCGTGAGTTACATGCAGCCGTACCTGCTGACCGTGAACCTGGGGCTCGCTCCCCATCTGCAGGGCCGCACGGTTTCCGCGCTCAATTTCGCCAACGAGCTCCTGGCGCTTTGCCTGGTCGCGCCATTCGGTGCGCTGGCGGACAAGATCGGACGGCGCTCCGTGTACGCCTTCGGGTTCCTGTGGCTTGCCGCCGGTTTTCTCTGGTATCCCATGGCGCGCACGGTCCCGCAGCTCGCTGGTTGCGCGCTGTTCTTCTCGGTGGGCGTCGCCGCCATCGGCACGATGTTAGGCACTGTGCTGGCGGACACTCCCGAAGAAGAATCACGTGGCCGGATGGTCGGGCTCACGGGTTTCTGCCAGGGGCTGGGCGCAGCCGTGCTGGTTCTGCTGCTCGGACGGTTACCGAAGTACCTGGCCGACTCGGGGGTCGATGCACTCACGGCGGGGCGGATCACACTGTGGCTCGCCTCCGCGCTGTGCGCGCTGTCTTCGGTAGTGGTGTTCGTGGGCCTGAAGCGGGGCACGCCCAGCGTGCTTGCGCCGGCCATGCCGCTCCGTCGCATCCTGGCGGACGGCCTTGCGGCGGCGCGGCGCAATCCTCGCATCTGGTTTGCCTACCTGCTGCAGTTCGGGTCCTTCGGCGACCGTGTGGTGCTCGGCACGTTTCTGTCGCTGCGCCTGCAGCAGGCCTGGCTCGAACGGAATGTCAGCATGGCCGATGCCGCCGCACGGGCGCGGCTGCCATTCGTCGTGGCGATGGCCGCGGGCCTGGCCACCGCGCTCATCGTCGGTGCGCTGCTCGACCGCGTGGATCGCCTGGCGGTCGGTGTGGCCGCCATGGCCCTCGCGGCGGTTGCCTATCTGTTGTGTGGCTTCATCGCCGATCCGACGCAGGATGCGCTCATGGCGGCGGTGGCGATGTTGTTAGGCGCGGGGCAGATCGCGGCCATCATCGCGGGCCAGACGCTGCTCGGCCAGGAGGCGCCTCGCGACGTACGGGGCGCGGTGTTCGGCCTCGCCGGCATCTGCGCGTCGGCCGGCATTCTCTTCATCAACGCGTTCGGGGGCTGGCTCTACGATTCGGTGTCGAAAGGCGGCCCGTTCTTCCTGCTCGCGGGCGTCAACTTCGCCATCGTTCTGTTCGGCGTTCGCCTGTACGGACGAAATCGCTAATCGACGGCGTTGACGAGAAGCAGCGCCGTGCCTTCGGGTGCGCGCAACAGCGCGCCCGAGCGGGGATCGAGGCCGCGCGGCAGGTCATCCGACATCGCCACGTCGAGTGAACGCAGGCGCTCGATGCGTTCACCCATGTCCGGGGCGGCGAACACCAGCATGGGCTGGTCCAGGGTGCGCGGACGGTGTACCGCGAGATCGATGTGGTCGCTGGTCATCGACATGCGCACGTAGGGCGCGTCGGATTCCCCGAGCGCGACGAACCCCAGCGGTTCCCAGAACGCACGCATGGGTTCGAACTCGGAATACGGCAGGCTGTACTCGGCGAAGTCGCCGCACAGCGAAGTCTCGCCGCGATCACGGTCACTGGCGAAATGCGTGGGTGCTTCCTGCACGCGTACTGCCTGTCCCGACGGGTCGAGAAAACCGAACTCGTTGAAGGCCTCGTCGCTGACACGCTTCCAGGCGATGTCGATGCCCACTTTCGCGATGACGTGCGCGCGTTGCGCGACGCCCGGTTGGACGTACGTGAGCGTCGGCGAGGGAAACTTGAACTGGTGCAGGCCGATGTAGAGCCGCCCGTCGGTCAGGACTCCGTACGGATGCTGCCAGGTGTCGGTGGTGCCGCAGTGGCTGAAACCGAGCCGCTCGTAGAAAGCCACCGATTCGGCAATGTTGGCCGTCTCGATGGAGATTTCGTGAAACTTTCCTAACACTGGCGCGGGAGTTTACGCATCTTGCAGCGCGCTGCATATGCACGCGCGCTACGTCAGATTCCACCCACGCAGATGTACTTGAGCTCGGTGAATTCCAGGATGCCGTACTTCGAACCTTCGCGACCGATACCGCTTTCCTTGACACCGCCGAACGGCGCAACCTCGGTGGAGATGAGACCCGTGTTGAGTCCGACGATCCCGTACTCCAGCGCCTCGGTGACGCGCCAGGAACGCGTGAGGTCCCGCGTGTACACATAAGCGGCAAGCCCGAACTCGGTGTCGTTCGCGAGCCGCACCGCTTCTTCGTCCGTCTCCACTCGAAACAGAGGCGCCACGGGGCCAAAGGTCTCTTCACGGGCCAGCGTCATCTTCGCGCTTACGTTGGTGAGCACCGTGGGTTCGTAGAATGTTCCGCCGAGCGCATGACGCTCTCCGCCGGTGACGATGGTTGCGCCTTTGGCCCTGGCATCGGCGACGTGTTCCTCGACCTTGGCCAGGGCCTTGGCGTCGATCAGCGGGCCCTGGTCCGTTTCGCCTTTCAATCCGTCGCCCACGCGCAAGCCGCGAACCGCCTCGGTCAGCTTCTGCGCAAATGCGTCGTAGATCTTCGACTGTACGATGAAGCGATTGGCGCACACGCAGGTCTGGCCGGTGTTGCGGTACTTGCTCTGGATGGCGCCCGTCACCGCGGCGTCGAGGTCGGCGTCGTCGAGCACCAGGAACGGCGCGTTGCCGCCGAGTTCCAGCGCCACTTTCTTCACCGTGCCGGCGCACTGTGACATGAGTAGTTTGCCCACGGGTGTCGAGCCGGTGAACGACACCTTGCGCACTTTGTCATTGCCGGTGAACTCGCCGCCGATGGCGGCTGCGTCGCCGGTGACCACGTTGAATACGCCCGGAGGAATACCGGCACGTTGCGCCAGTTCCCCCATCGCCAGCGCGGAGTACGGCGTTTGCAGCGCCGGCTTGCAGACGAACGTGCAACCCGCGGCGAGCGCCGGCGCGGCCTTGCGAGTGATCATCGCGGCGGGAAAATTCCACGGCGTGATTGCGGCGACCACGCCAATCGGCTGGCGCAGCACCATGATGCGTTTGTCAGCCTGGTGCCCGGGAATGATGTCGCCATAGATGCGCTTGCCTTCCTCGGCGAACCATTCGATGAACGAGGCCGCATAGGTGATCTCACCCTTCGATTCCGCCAGCGGCTTGCCTTGCTCGGCGGTCATGATGACGGCGAGATCGTCGACATTCGCGAGCATCAGATCGAACCAGCGCCGCATGATCTTTGCGCGCTCGCCGGCTGTTTTCTTCGACCACGCGGGCATGGCGGCGTGCGCGGCCTCGATGGCGCGTCGCGATTCTCCCGCCACCATCACCGGAACCGTACCCAGCAACTCGCCATTGGCGGGGTTGTGGATTTCAGTGGTACGTCCGGAATCGGCGGGCAGCCACTTGCCGTCGATGAGGCACAGCTCTTTCCACAACGATGAATCCTTGAGCTTGATCATTTGCGTTCCATTTGCGCGGTCAGGAATTGCAGCGTGCGCCCGCGCGCGAGCGCGGCGCTGGCCGCATCGTAGGTGCTGCGTTCGTCGCAGTTGAACCCGTGGTCGGCCGGATAGAGGTGAAAAATGCCGTTCGGGTCGGCGGCGCGGATCTTGTCGACGTCGCTCAGCGGAATGTGCGGATCTTTCTCACCGAAGTGGTACAGCACCGGCCGGCGCGGAGATTTCTCCAGGTGATCCTTGATCTGTCCGCCGTAATACGACACGGCGCAGAACACCGGCAGCTCGCAGGCCGCGATGTATGCCAGTGTGCCGCCCCAGCAGTAACCCACGATCGACACGCGACCGGCGTGTTTGATCACATTGATGCTGGCGGTGAGATCGAGAAGGGTCTTCTCCTTGGGAATCTGCAACCGGTAGCCCCGGCCCTGCTGAACTTCCGCTTCGCTGTAGCCGAGTTCGATGCCGCGGCGGACGCGGTCGAACAAACAAGGCGCGATGGTCACGTAGCCGTCCGCGGCGAAGCCGTCGGCCACCGCGCGGATGTGCCGGTTCACGCCGAAGATTTCCTGCGCAATCACCACGGCGCCGCGCGCAGGTTGACTGGGGGCGGTGAGCCAGGCGTTGAACTCGTGGCCATCGCGCGCCATGAGGGTGGTGAACTCACCCATGGGGTGTGCTCCTTAACGGGATTCGTCGAGAGGATGACATTGTGCCACCAGTGGGGCGGATGCCCGCTCTCTCGAAGGTATTATCGCCGTGGTCCTTGGTAGGGAGATTCCGATGCAAACCCGCCTTCTCGTGGCACTGATCCTCAATGTCGTGGCCTTTCTGACGTTACCAACACCGGCGCTCTCGAATGGCCAGGCAAGCCCATCCATGGCCGAGCTCACCGAACAGGTACGGGCCACCGAGATCGCCTTCGCAAAAACCCTGGCGGACCGCGACGTAAAGGCCTTCACGAGCATGATCGCGCCGGACGTCATCTGGCTTGCTGACGTGCCGCTGCGAGGACCCGCCGCCGTGTTGGCGAGCTGGCAGAAGTTTTTCGATGCGCCAACGCCACCATTTTCGTGGGCGCCGGAGATCGTCGAAGTCCAGGAAGGCGGCAAGCTGGCGTTGAGCACCGGGCCGGTGTTCAGTCCCGAGGGAAAACGCGTTGCCACCTACACGTCGATCTGGCGCCGTGAGAAGTCCGGCAAATGGCTGATCATCTTCGATCGCGGCAGCCCGGACTGCGATTGCGCGTCGGACAAAAAATAGCTTACCGGGGTATGGCCACCGACTACCCCGTCACCATGGCGATCCGCGCGCTTCGCCAGCACAAGGTCGACTTCACGCCGCACCTGTACACGTGGGAACCGCGCGGCGGTACGCGTGCGTCCGCCGAGCACCTCGGGGTCGATGAACACCAGGTGGTGAAGACCCTGATCTTCGAGGATGACGCGAAGCGCCCGCTCTGCATCCTCATGCATGGCGATCGTGAAGTGTCGGCGAAGAACCTGGCGCGCCAGCTCAATCACAAGAGTGTCGCGCCCTGCGCGCCCGAAGTCGCGGACCGGCACTCCGGCTACCAGGTGGGCGGCACTTCGCCTTTCGGTCTCAAGCGCGCAATGCCAATCACCTGCGAAAGGGCCATCGCGGAACTGCCACTCATCTATATCAACGGTGGGGCGCGGGGGTTCCTGGTGGGCATCAGCCCGGCAGACCTGGTGCGGGTCCTGAAACCCCGCCTGGTCGAGGTCGCTATTGTCTGACCACCGGGTCCTGGCTCCGCGGCGCCGGCGTTGCTGCGCCGGTGTCATGAGGTGATTCCCGGCGCGGAGTGATCTGTACGTAGCGCGACAGCGGGAACGAAACCAGCCAGGCGAGCACTGCGAACAGCAGCAATTTCCCGACCAGCGAATACACCAGCAGGAATTCCGGGCCGCGCAGTTCGCCGCCCGCGATGCCGAGGGCGAGCAACAACCCGCATGCCCACGCGTAAACCCAGGGCCAACGCGGTTTCAGGTTCCACCCGAGCCTTTGCAATGCACCGCGTGCGACGAACAGCGCGCCGCAGCCCACCAGCGCGAGGAGCAGTGCTTCGACGAAGTAGAACGCCAGGCGCGACATCATGCGAGCTTGCCCTTGAGATGGTCGGCAAGCCGCAACGCCAGCGCGACGATGGTGAGCGTCGGGTTCGCCTGCCCGCCGGTCGGGAACACCGAGCTTCCCGCGACAAAAAGATTCGGAACCCCGAACACGCGACAGTCTGCGTCCACGACGCCTTTTTGCTCGGAATCGGCCATGCGCGTGGTGCCAATGTGGTGCGCGACATCGCGCAGGTGACGCGACCAGTCGGTCTGCGAGTCGCCGAGCCAGAACGGGATACTCATGCGGGCCTTGTACAGTCGAGCCATCTCCGTGGCGACGGTCAACACAAGTAGTTGGGTGCTGTGCCGATCGAGCTCGGTCAGGCGCCAGTCGGCCATGACGCGGCGCATGCCCAGCGCATCGGTCGCTTCCGCAAGCCGTATTCGACTCGACGGGTTCGGTGACTGCTCACCCTCCAGCAGGATCTGCCGCAGCGTGCGCGAATACGGCTCCGCGCCGGGCCTGAGGAAGCGACGCCGCACGTTTAGCGCGACGTCTGAAAAATCCGCGACGACATTGAAGATCTCGCGGCCCGCGTCCTTCGGCCAATGGCCAGACTTGAGTTCGTCGGCCAGGCGCGTGAGCGAACTCGTGCCGCTGTCGGGGTCCAGGCCCCCTTCTCGATAGGTCGTCACGGAGCCGTTCAACACCTTGCTGGCTTCCTGGAAGCGATCGCAGAGGCGTACGCCGACCACGTAGTTTCCGAAGGAGGAGTCGTGTCGCGCGTACATGCGCGAGACGAGGTGAGGATCGCCCTCCATCACCAGCGTCGCATCGACGCGCAGGTGTTCCATGAAAAATCGGCCCACGAGGTCGCGCTGGTTGCCGACGCCCGTTTTCTGCACGTCGTCCGACATGAGGAGCAAACGTGGATTTTCGATGCCGCCGGCGGCGAGGACGTAGTAGCGCGCCTTGACGCGATGACGCGTGCCCTCGGGGGTCGAAAGGGCGATGTGCTCGACCTGCGTGCCCTCTGGATTCAGCGCCACGCTGGTCGCGGTCGCGTGCAAGACCACCTGGATGTTCTCCACCACACGCAGCACTGCACCGTACTTGCCGGCAAAGCGGGTTGGGCCGCTCATCTGCCAGCATTGCGGCTCGAGCTTGTCGCGATCCAGTTGCATGTCCGGCACGCCAAGCGCTTCGAGCACATCTTCATCGTAGAAGTAGTTGCCGAGGTCGCAGATGCCCTGGGCGCGCTCGTAAAAGGGGTCGAGGTCGGCGCGCGTGATGGGCCAGCCGCTGTGCGGCACCCAGCTGCGCGCGGCGAAATCCACGGCGTCGAGCGGAGCGCATCGCCCTGTCCAGTGGTTGGTGGTGCCGCCGAACATGCGCAGACGCGACTGCATGCCTTGCACCGGGACCTGGCCCTCGTTGTCGACGTGGTAAAGGGCCTGGCTGTCGGCCTCCATGTGCTCGCCGCCGCCTTCGAGCAGGCACACGCGCGTTTTCGTACCGTGGAACTGCATTGCCATGCTGATGCCCGCGGCGCCGCCGCCGATGATGCAGACATCCGCTTCCAGCACGTGGCCGGCCGGGAACGAGCGCAGGTCCGAGATCAAGCGGTATCGCCCAGGAAAACCGCGAGCGCGCACCAGCGTGCTTCGGTCACGGCCATGAGCCAGCCGCGCACGGCGAGCACACGACCCGCGCCGAAGTCCGCGTCGCGCGAGGCCGCGAGGCGTGACCTGAGCTCACGCGTGTTGGCCGGAAGGTTTGCGCCAAACAGCGCCTGCGCCAGGGTTTCGAGGTCGGCCTCGTGTGGCATCGCCTGCAGATAGGAACGGCCGATGGCGCGCGCGTCTTCGATCGAATGGTAGGCGCCGCGCAGCAAGTCGTTGGTGGCGTTTTGCGGCCTCGCCGGAACGGCGATCGCCACCAGCGCCGGCGCGAGGAGGCTGGCCAGCCCCGAACGGATCAGTGAGCGCCGTGACCAGGGGTCGCGGCAATCCTCGGATCCGGGGTTGGTATCGATGATGGGCATGATTTCCGGCCGCTCGCGCGATGACTGGCGATCCTGCGCACGACTTTCCACTCCGTCAAGCCGCCGCAGACTGCAGTCCCTAACATATCGCGACCGGACCCGCGCGGACCACCCGGTTGTCGAGCGCGCCGAATATGCTGTGGCCGCGGGCGTCGAGCATCTCGATGGACACGCGATCGCCGAACTGCAGGAACGGCGTGCGCGGCGCGCCAAGCTCCAGCTGCTCGAGCGTGCGCTTC
>DASQJS010000037.1:0-16426 GCA_035630995.1 Steroidobacteraceae bacterium
CGCGCATGCCGCGGCGGCGCTGTCATTCGAACGCGGGGCGCGATCCGTGCTGGTCGGCGGCGGCTGGCCGGCAAGTTCGCTGCCGGCGAGAGCTTGCGCGGATTCGGAGTTCCATTGGGATGGCGTCCGCTTCCAGACCTACGCGGCCGGCAATGGCGGGCGATACTGCGCGCTGCGCGTCTCGGTGGGCGCGCATGCCGTACTGCTAGGCGGCGACCTCGATGCCGCGGCGGAACGCTCGCTGATCGCGCGCGTGGAACGCGGCGCGTTGGCAAGCGACGCGGTTCTCGTGAGCCGCCACGGCAGTCCGGTGGCATCGGCGCCGGAGTGGATAGAAGCGAGCGCCGCGAGCCTGGCAATCGCTACCGGCGGTATCGTGAATTCACACTCCCGCGACGTGACGTTGGCGCGCTGGCGCGCATCCGGCGCCAGGGTGCTCGACACTCGTCGCGATGGCGGCGTCGAGCTCGGCTTGGGGACGTCGGGCCTGGAGGTGCTCGGCACGGTTCGCGCCTCGAAATACCCTTTCGTCTGGCGGCGTTCGCCGTGACCCTTTCGAACCCGCCCTCCGGTATAGTCTCCGCCCATGTGGGAACTCGTACGGGCCGGCGGCCCATTCATGTGGCCGATCATCCTTTGTTCGATCGCGCTCGTCGGCATCGTTCTCGAAAGGCTCTGGACCTTGCAGCGCAAACGCGTGCTGCCCCAGGAGCTCATCAAGAAGGTGTCCGAGCTCGCCGAGCGGAACCAGGTCAACCCGAAGGTCATCGAAGCACTCGAAAAGAACTCGGCGCTCGGGCGTGTTCTCGCGGCGGCGCTGGCCAACCGCCACCGCGGTCGCGAGATCATGATGGAACGCGTCGAAGACGTGGGCCGCCAGGTGGTTCACGAGCTGGAGCGGTTCGTGAATTCCGTGGGCACCATCGCCAGCATTTCGCCGTTGTTAGGGCTGCTCGGTACCGTGACCGGCATCATCGAAGCGTTCAATGCGGTGATGCTGGGCGGCATGGGTGATCCGCGCCTGCTGGCGGGTGGTATCTCCGAAGCACTGCTCTGCACCGCGGCTGGCCTCACGGTGGCGATTCCTGCCTACGTCGCGCACCGTTACCTGCGCGGCAAGGTCGAGCGCATCGTCGTCGAGATGGAGAAAATCGCGGTGAATTTTGCCGACTCCCTGGGTGCCGACGATCAAAGCGGGGACAGCGACGGTGGCGTCGCTCGCAGTGCATGAGGATGCAGTCCCGCAAGGGGAAGGAAGATCCCGAGATCAACCTGATCCCGTTGATCGACGTGGCACTGCTGCTGGTCATCTTCTTCATGTTGTCGTCCACGTTCATGCAGGAAGGGCGGCTCAAGATCGAGCTGCCCCAGGCGAGCCTTGCACCAACGGGCAAGCAGAAGGTCGACCCGATAGTCGTCTCCGTGACCCAGAGCGGCAGCTACCGCGTGAATGACCGCGAGCTCATCAACTCGTCGCCGGACACGCTGCGCGCGGCCATCCTGGAAGTTGCGGGCGCCGATCGCGACAAACCCGTCACCGTACGTGCCGATGGACGGGCCACACACCAGTCGGTGGTAAGCGCCATGGACGTGCTCGGCAAGCTCGGTTTCGTGCGCCTCAACATCGCGACGGTCGAAGACTCCAGCCCCAAGAAATGAACCCGACACCGCCGCCGGACGCCAGCGCCGCGAAGGTCTATCGCCGGCTGCTCGCATACGCGCGGCCCCACCGCGGCATGTTCATGATCGGCGTCGTCGGCATGGTGCTGTTCTCGGCCACCGATGGCGCCTTCGTGTACTTCGTGCAGAAGTTCATCAAGGGCATGACCGACCTGCAGTTCGAGTCGGTCACTGCGGCGAATCCGATGATCTTCTGGCTGATCCCCATTGGCGCCCCGGTGCTGTTCCTGCTGCGCGGCGTCGGCGACTACATGTCCACCTATTTTCCCGGATGGGTCGGCCGGCAGGTCATCAAGAGCATTCGTGGTGACCTGTTCCGCCAGTATTTGCACCTGCCGGCGAGTTATTACGACCGGGCGTCGAGCGGCATGCTGTTGTCAAAGCTCACGTACAACATCGAGCAGGTGGCCGAGGCCACCACCAAGTCGATCACCTCGATCATCCGCGACACTCTGACGATCATCGTGCTGATCGGCATGATGTTCTACAACAGCTGGCAACTTGCCGCGTTCGTGTTCCTCATCGCGCCGCCGCTGTCGTGGCTGGTGCGCAAGGTGTCGAGCTCGTTCCGCCGTTACAGCGCGCGCATCCAGGCGTCGATGGGTGACGTGACGCGGGTCGTCAAGGAAGCGCTCGATGGCCAGCGCGTCATCAAGGTCTTCAACGCGCAGGACCAGGAAGCCGCCGATTTCGAGAAGGTCAATGAACACAACCGCAGGAGCAACATGAAGCTCATTGCGGCGCGCGCCATCAGTAATCCCGTGGTGCAGTTCATCGCCTCACTGGCACTCGGCGGCATTCTCTGGGTCGCGATGCGCCAGATTGCCAAGGGCACGCTGGCCCTGGATACGTTCATGGGTATGCTCACCGCGTTGCTCATGATTCCGCAGCCGCTGAAGCGGTTGATGGACTCCTTCGTACCGCTCGCGCAGGGCGTCGCTGCCGGCGCCAGCGTGTTCGAGGTGCTCGACACCCCCTCGGAGGACTTCAAATCCGGTCGACCTCTCGGTCGCGTCTCGGGCGCCGTGGAATTTCGTGACGTCCGTTTCGAGTACTCGACCGAGAAGGGTGTGGTACTGAATTCCGTGTCGCTCAACGTGCCCGCCGGCAAGACGGTGGCCATTGTCGGGCCGTCCGGCGGCGGCAAGTCCACGCTGGTCGCGCTCGTGCCGCGCATCTACGACGTGAATTCCGGCGAAGTTCTCGTCGATGGCGTCAACGTTCACGACTGCAATCTGCGTGACCTGCGCGCCAACGTCGCGCTCGTGAGCCAGGACGTGCTGCTGTTCAACGACTCCATTCGCAACAACATCGCGTTCGGCGTCGAAAATCCGGATCCGAAGGCCGTGGAGGCGGCGGCCAAGGCCGCGTACGTCGACGAATTCGCTGCCACGCTACCCCAGGGGCTCGACACTGAAGTCGGGGAGCGCGGTTCGCAATTGTCTGGTGGCCAGAAGCAGCGCGTCGCGATCGCGCGCGCGTTGCTCAAGAACGCGCCCATCCTCATTCTTGACGAAGCCACGTCAGCGCTCGACAACGAATCCGAGCGCCGCATCCAGCAGGCGCTCGTCGAACTCATGCGAAATCGCACCACGCTCGTCATCGCCCATCGGCTCACGACCATCGAACACGCCGATGAGATCGTGGTCATGGTCGCGGGCAACATCGTCGAGCGCGGCACCCATGCCGACCTTTCGGCGCGCAGCGGTGTGTATGCCTCTCTGCGCAACGCGGAATTCCGCAATTGAGATCAAGCATCGAAGCCATGTGGTACGGCGGCAAGGGGCCGCTGTGGCTGGCACCGCTCTCCTTCTTATATGGCGGCATCATGGGCTTTCGCAGCCTGCTGTACCGCATGGGGTTGCGGCACCGGGTGCGCGTCAAGGCGCCGGTCATCGTCGTGGGTAATCTCACCGTCGGCGGCACGGGCAAGACGCCGCTGGTCGCCTGGCTTTCGACGCATCTCGCCGCCGTGGGCCTGCGCGTGGCCATCGTGTCGCGCGGTTATGGTGGGCGTGCCCGCGGCGTTACGCGAGTTACGGTTCACAGCCGTCCGTCCGAAGTAGGGGACGAGCCGCTGCTGCTGGCGCGCCGCTCGCAGGCAACGGTGTTCGTCGGAAAGGATCGCGTTGCCGCTGCAAAAGCGGCGGTAGCCGACGGGGCCGACATCGTCATCTGTGATGACGGGCTTCAGCATCTGGCGCTGATGCGCGACTGCGAAATCGTGGTCATCGACGGGCAACGAGGTTTCGGCAATGGCTGCCTGCTGCCGCGTGGACCGCTGCGTGAGCTGCCGCGGCGTTTGCGCCGCGTAAATGCGGTGGTGGTCAACGGCGCCATCACCGCGCCGGGTTTTTCCCTGCCGGGCTTCCTGGCGCGCACGCACTACGTCATGAACATGCGGCCCGGCGACGCGCGCCCGGTTTCCGGGGGCGGCTCGTTGCGCGCGCTTTCGAGTTTTCGCGGCACCGGCGTACACGCGGTGGCGGCCATCGGCAATCCGCAGCGCTTCTTCGACATGCTGCGAAGCGCGGGATTGACGCTGTACGAACATCCGATGCCCGATCACCACGCGTTCAAGGCGGGCGATCTGAATTTTGGCGACAACCTGCCGGTCATCATGACGGAGAAGGATGCCGTAAAATGCGTCGCCTTCGCCGACGACCGCTGCTGGTTCGTGCCGGTCACCGCCGAATTTACGGAGAACGAAACGCGCGAATTGACGGATCTCGTCCTGGCGCGAGCCAGCGAGTTCAAGGCCAAAGCGAATGGATGAAAGACTGCTCGACATACTCGCGTGCCCGATCTGCAAGGGGCCGCTGAAGTTTCAGCGCGCCGCGGAGGTGCTGGTGTGCCGCGCCGAGCGACTGGCGTTTCCGATGCGCGATGGAGTGCCCATGATGCTCGAAGAAGACGCACGCCAGCTCACGCCCGACGATCCCCTGCTGGAGCGCTAGGTGACCATGAATTTTCGTGTCGTCATTCCCGCGCGTTTCGATTCATCGAGGCTGCCGGGCAAGGCATTGCTGCCGCTCGCCGGCAAGCCGATGCTGCAGTGGGTTCACGAACGCGCGCGAGACAGCGCTGCGACCGAGGTCATCGTCGCCACCGATGACGAACGCATCGCGGTCGCCGCGCGCGCATTCGGTGCGGAAGTCGCCATGACCGCCCGCACGCATGTTTCGGGCACGGATCGCATTGCCGAAGTGGCGGCGGCGCGCGGCTGGGCCGACGCCGACATCGTCGTGAACGTGCAGGGCGACGAGCCGCTGATTCCGCCGCGCGTCATCGACCAGGTGGCGGAGCTTCTGCGTGCGAATGCGCGCGCCGACATCGCCACGCTGGCGGTGAAGATCGAATCGCCGAACGATCTCGCCGACCCTAACAACGTGAAGGTGGCCTGCGATTCCGGCGGCCGTGCGCTGTATTTCTCGCGCGCGCCGATTCCCTTCAATCGCGATGCGCCGGCCACGCTGTCCAGCGCCTGCCTGCGGCACGTCGGTATCTATGCCTACCGCGTGTCGGCGCTGCGCCGGCTGGCGAGCCTGCCGGCTGCGCGCCTGGAACTCATCGAGAAACTCGAACAATTGCGCGCGCTCGAAAATGGCATGGAGATTCGCGTGGCGCTGGCCGTGGAACGGCCGCTGGCCGACGTGAATACCGCTGCTGATCTCGAACGTGCCGAGCGCGCGTTGTCGCTGCGCCCTTGAGAACTGATCTTGAACGTCACACTGACCGACCTGCACGTCTACCCGATCAAGTCCTGCCGCGGCATTGCGCTCGAGAGCGCCCGGCTCGCGCCCACCGGACTCACCGACGACCGGCACTGGATGCTGGTGCGTCCCAACGGCAGGTTCATCACGCAGCGGGAATACCCCCGCATGGCGCTGCTCTCGACGCAGGTGAACGACGACGAGCTGATCCTGGGCGCGCCATACATGGCGAATCTCAAGGTTGCGCGCGCCGCCGGGGGCGAGTCGCGCGCGGTGACGGTGTGGAAATTCGATGGCCGCGGCATCGATTGCGGTGACGCCGCTGCGGCGTGGGTGTCGCAGTTCCTGGAGACGCCGCTGCGCCTGGTGATGTTCGATGTCAGCGCGCCGCGAGTCTGCAGCCCCGAGTGGACTGGCGAAACGCGCGCGATCACCGAGTTCAGCGACGGCTATCCGATCCTGGTGATTTCGCGCGCGTCGCTGGCCGAGCTCAATTCACGGTTGCCCAAGGCGCTGCCGATGGAGCGTTTCCGGCCGAACGTGGTCATCGACGGTGTCGACGCATACGATGAGGACCGCATCCACGAGCTGCGAGCGGGCCCAGTCACCCTGCGCATCGTGAAGCCGTGCACGCGATGCTCCATCACCACCACGGATCAGCAACGGGGCGCGGTCGATGGCGTCGAACCTCTGCAGACGCTCAAGGAATACCGCTTCGACAAGCAATTGCGCGGCGTGGCGTTCGGGCAGAACGTCATCATCGTAAGCGGTGTCGGGGAGACGCTGCGGGTGGGGCAGACCTTCGACGTCACGTGGAAATAGGGACCTGTCCCCATTTCAACGCTGGCGTTGGGCGGCGGTTGCGGCGAGGGTTCCGTGCCGCGCGGGATTGAAGACCTCGACGCGATCACGGCCCTGGGTCTTCGCGACATACAGCGCGATGTCGGCACGGCGCGCCACCTGATCGAACAACACGTCGCCGGCTTCATAACTTGCGAGCCCGAGGCTGAGCGTAACGGAAACATCCTGATCATCGACCCGCATGCGCTGGTCACGCAGCGCGCCACGCAGGCGATCGGCCGATTGCCGCGCCTGATCGAGTGAGCTGTCGGGGAACAACACGAGGAATTCCTCGCCGCCGTAGCGGCCGAAGACTTCGCTCGTGTGCATCGCCGTCCGCAGCGCTGCGGCGAAACGCTGCAGCAGCTGGTCACCGACCGCGTGCCCGAAACGGTCATTGATCGACTTGAAGTGGTCGAGATCGATGAGCCCGATGATGAGTGTGCCCTTCGATTCCCGCGCGCGCGTCAGAAATTCCACGGCCTTGCGCACGATGGCGCGGCGATTCAACAGGCCGGTCAGGTCGTCTCGCTCGGCGAGCCGGATGAGCTCGGCGCGATGCCGCCGATGCGAGAGCAGGGCGTAGCCCAGGAAGAACGCCGTCACCAGTCCCGTGAGTCCGGCGATGGCGACGACCTGCGTCTTGCGCGTCTGACTCTTGAGCCGCTCTTCCGCGAGCTTCTTGTCTTTCTGGAGCAGCGCGATCTTCTGCTGTTCCTGGTCGTTCTCGAACTGCACGCGCAATTGCGCGACTTCGCGGATGCGATCGAGCGTGCCCTGTTCGCGCATGCGGCGCAGGTATTCGCCCTGGTCGGTGAACGCGGCCGGATAGTCTCCCACGGCGGCATGGGCGCGCGAACGCAGCTCGTAGAGTTCGGCGATGTCATAGGCCGGCTGCGCGCCGCCGGGCGCGATGGCGCGGTCAAACTGCGCCACGGCGTCCCTGGAACGCCCCAGCGCGAGATACAGGCGGCCGCGAAGGGCGGCCAGGGTGCGATAGTCGTTGTCGTCCATGCCGCTCGTCTGGCTGAGCGTGAGTTCAGCGCGGTCGCACCAGGTTGCCGCCTGGGTCAGTGCGTTGCGCTCGATCTGCACGTTGCACATGGTCATCTGCGACAGGCCCGTGCCAACACGGTCGCCAATGCTTTCATGAATACGCAGCGATTCGGTGGCGGCGATCATCGCCTCGTCGAGGCGGCCGGCAGCCTTGAGGATGCGGGCGCGGCGGTCGAGCGCGGTGGCGAGTCGGATCTGCGCCTTCTGTTCGCGGAAAAAGGTGATGGTTTCATCCACCAGCGCGAGCGCCTGCGGATAGTCGCGCACGCTGAACTGCGCCATCGAGAGTCGGCCCGCGGCGACCATGGCTTCTTCGCGGCTCGCGTTCCGCCGCAGCAGCGCGTACGAACGCAACAGGTCATCGAGCGCCTGGTCGGGATTGCCGTCCCGGAAATTCAGCCAGCCTCGATCGCGCAGCACGCAGCCGAGCGCGAGCGGCCGGTCGCGCACCGCATCGACGATGCGCGTGAGTTCGACGGTGGCGGCGTCGATGCCGCCGACATTCGTGCTGACCACGGCGCGCACGGTGCGCATGCGGACAGCGAGATCCGACATGTCACCCGCTGGCAGCAGCGCGAGGCCGGCGTCCGCGTGCGTGATGCTCTGGCGGCTGAAGCCGAGCTGGCGCGCGGCCTCCGCGGCGATGGCATGTAACGCCGCGCGCCGCGCGGGCGGCATGTCGGCGGTTGAGGTGATGGTGTTCGCGAGTTCCGGCAGGGCCGTGGCCGGGTCGCGGAAGGCACGTTCTTCGACGTCGGCGAGATCGCCGCCCTGAGTGCCGACACAGGCGGCATGAGCCTGCGGCAACGAGCAGACGGCCAGTGCCATCAGGCAGCTGACTCGCAGCCTTATCTCCCTGGTGTTCGAGCAAATCACGGCGCGTAGTCTACGCGCCCGCGCTGCAGTGCGGTCAGCGCTGTTTTACGGATTCCTGTTTTTGAGCACTTTTTCCACCGTCGGGCGGTAGCGGTATCGTGAAATACCCGAATCCCGTGTCCTCACCCATTTGCATGGTCACCAGGACGCGTAATGGCTCGGGAGTGCCTGCGAGTCTGGTCAGCGAAAATTGCTGGCGATACACGCCCGACGCGTTCGCTTTCTGCACGGTCAGCGGGCCCGCTGCCATCTGCAGTCCGGCGGCCTGTTGAACGCTCACCCTCATGTTGGCGCCCCCCACGCGCGGCACGGCGGCCAGATGCACGATGACCGGCTGGTTCGGAAGTACCTCACCATCAAAGCTGTACCGGAGGTCCACGGCGACGCTCATCTTGGTGCTGGGAATCGCGGCGAGCATGGAATCAACCAGCGGTTCGTTGGACGACGCCGGTTTCGGAACCGCCGAGGGTTCGGTGGGCGGCGGAGCGTCCGGTGCCGGTGCCGGTGCGGGGTCGGGCGGCGGCGCATCGGGAATCGCAGGTGCAGGGGCGGGCTGCACCGGTGGTTCCGGCGGCGCAACCTGCGGCGCCGGCTTGTCGCAACCCGTGAGCGCCAGGGCTAACAGGGCGATCCCGGCTGCGGCGCGAATCGTTCTGTCGAAGTTGTCAGTACGCATGTAACGCCTCAGTTGATCGTGACCGTGAGGTCGTAGTCGCCGGCCACGCCCTGCATGCCGGCGCAGCCGTTGGCGCAATCGTGCACGTCGAGAACATAGGTAGTGCCAGCGACCACGGAGACCGTGCCGGTCTGCGGTTGCGGTGGACCATCCTCCGCGACGAGCACAAACGTGCCGGCACGCTGCATCCGGAAATCCGGGTCGGCATTGTTCGTATTCGACGAATTCAGGGTCACGAGGACCGAGCCAGTAATGTTTGGTGTGAAGCGCAGGAAGCGGTGATTGCCGAGTTTGTTCTCGACGCCGGCATCATTTACGTTGCGCACGACCACTGGAGAGCCACTGGCCGTGATGGTCGTGTATAGCGGCAGCACATCGGCGGCCGAGACGTTGGTGGGTACGTGGGTTTCACCGGTCGCGAACGCGTCAATGTTGGTGGCGTCAATATTCTGCGCAGCGACGAGTGTGTTGATTGCGCCCGCGTCGCCCGGGCGCGCGGCTTTCAGCGCCGTGATGAAAGAGAAGATGGTGGTGTGGGCCGGCGTAGTTCTTTGCGCGCCAGTCAATACCTCCCAGATCGGCGCGAATCCCAGCGCGACGGTGTCGTTCGCATCGGCGGTATTGTCGTACAGGTCCCAAAGCAGGGAATAGACCGAAGACTCACTGCACCAGCAGCCGTAGTTGTCGAAGGGCGCGCCCGCCATGCTCGTCTGCGGGTTGTCCTCGATTCTGAATACGCCAGACCAGAGATCGCCGTTGTCGTTCGCGCTGTCGCGCGCCACCGGATCATTGAGCACGATGGCCGCAAATGCGTAGCCGAACCCTTCGCCGAATGCGACGCGCGGATCGAGTTTGTCGCCGAGGCCGTGTGAACCACCGATGTTGTCGGCGCGCGAGAAATTGAATTCGACGTAGTGGCCGAACTCGTGCGCGATGACGTGCTGGTCGAACTCATCGGTATCCGTGCTGAGGTCGGCGAGCAGCGCCATGCGCTGCGTGGATCCTGGCGAAAAGAATGTTCCATCGGTCTGGCTGCCCCAGTCGACGAGGAGCGCGGGGAAGTTAGTGGTGGGCGCAACCCCGATGACTGACTGGATGCCCTGGTAGACGGTGTCGAGAATGGCGAACGGCGCGGACGCGCGCGTACCGGTTGCCACACCTGCGGCGCTGATTCCGGTGGGAATCGCCACGTTGTGCGCGATGCCGGCGCTGGAATTGAAACTGCCGGGCTCGATAAACGTATATGGAGAAGTACCCGTGGTGCTGTCCTGCACACGCACGTTCCAGCGCGGCAGCGGTTGTGAGGCATCGCGCAGCATCTGCGCCACCACCTCGAGCGTGACGGTGGTGTTGGCCGCCACGGACAGCGAGTAGTTGCCAAGGTTGTCGGTGCTGCCCGTGGCGAGCACGGTCGTCGGTGAGCTGGGATCGACCGCACGCACGATGACGCCGCGCGCTGGCTGCTGGATTGGAGTCGCGTACCAGAGGCCACGGTTCGGATCCTGCAGCTGGGTTGCGAACGGCACGCGTCCGAAGGTGATTTGCCCGGTAATCGTGCCGTTGCCGCCGGCCGGCGGATTCACCGTGACGGTTACCGTGGAGGCCGAGCTCGCCGTGCCACGGTTGTCAGTCACCACGAGCGAGAATGTCAGCGCCGTAGCGCTGGCGACCGTCGGTGCCGGAAAAGTGGGTTGCGAGGCAGTGGCACTGCTGAGCGCGACCGCAGTGCCTGCGGTCTGCGTCCATGCATAACTGGCGATGGTCCCATCCGAGTCGCTGCTTGCGGTGCCATTCAGCGTCACCGTGGTGCCCGAAGTCACTGTCTGACTCGCGCCGGCATTGGCGACGGGCGCGGTGTTGGCGGGGTTCCCCCCGCTGCTGCTGCCACTGCCGCCGCCTCCGCCACTGCACGCCACGAGCAGGAGGGCGGCTATGCCGGCGAGTGTTAGGCCTGGCGTCGGGTGGCGCATACCGTCTTATACCGGCGCGCGGTGCGCCAGGGGAGTCAAAAGACGTCTCAATACGGCGTCAGAGCCCTGAGTTACATGCGAAATGTGGGCGTGGTCACATCGTTTGATACCGCCGGTGCCGGAATTCTGAACTTTCAGGATTTCCCCCAAGAGCCATGCCAAACGTGCACCATTCGCCTCGCTACCGGCCAGAGGGGAAAAACATCGTGGCGTTGATTTTTCTATCCGTGATTGCCGCAGTGTTCGTGGGAGTCGTGGCGCTCGAGGGTGGAGATCCATCGCTCGAGCGGCGGCCGAAGGGCCTGCTGACCTGGATCGCGAGCGGCAACTGGCCGGCCAAGATCGGCGGCGCTCTCATCGTAGTCGGAGTCGGCGCGCTGCTGCGTTACGCGGCGATCAACTTCGACGTGCCTCCCGCCTTCAAGCTCGCGCTCGGCATCGGCGCGAGTGCCGCGCTGGGTTTCGCTTCATTCCTGACGGCAGCCAACACGCATCGCCGCGTGATCTCGCTCGCGTTCGGCGGCGCGGCGTTCGGTGTCGCCTACCTTACGGCGTACAGCGCGTTTGCGCTGTTCGGCTATCTGCCCACGATGCAGGGGTTGGGCCTGCTGGTGTTGACGGCGCTTGGTGCCGGCGTATTCGCCGTGTCGCGCAGCGCCCTGTCGCTCGCGGTGTTGTCCATGGTGGGGGCGTTCATCGCGCCCGCGTTCGCCGTGGATGATCCCGGCCCGCGCGTGGTGTACGGCTACTACGTCGCGGCCAGCCTGCTCACGCTGGGCATGGTGTCGTTCCGCGGCTGGCGGCCGCTCATTCACCTGAGCTTCCTGTTCACGCTCGCCGGCAGCGCGTTCTTCGCCTGGACCGCCGACTATTTCGCGCCGGGCAATTCCACGGTCATATTCCCGCTGCTGGCGATGCTGGTGGCCGTCCATGTGGCGATGCCGATCGCCGAGCGGCGCTGGGCGCGCGGCAAGGTGGTCGAGTCTCTCGACACTGTCTATCTACTGGCGCTGCCGGTGGTCGCGGCGCTGACCGCGCAGGCGCTGGCGCCGTCGCGCGCCATGCTCGCCGTTCAGCTGTGGTGGTATGCGGGCATCTGGCTCGCGGCGTCGGCGTGGCTGTACAGCCAGCGGCGCGAAGGCATGGCTTCGCACGCCATCATCGGCCTGCTGATGCTGGGTTGCGGGCTGGCCGCGCGCTTCCGGGATCTGCCCTGGGAACTCGTCGGACTCGGCATCGCGGTGATTTCCCTGGTGCTCGCGGCGCGACGCTCGCAATCGACGCGATTGCAGGGGTTTCTCGCCGGACTCGTCCTGGTGCTCGCGGTGATTCACATGATCAATGCGCTGGCGCCTGCGACCGACAGCACGGTGTTCCTGAACCAGCGATTCGTCGAGCGCGTCATCGGCGCGGGATTGCTGTTCATCGCCGCGCTGACGCTGACCCGCCTGCGGCACACGCTCGACAGTCTCATGCTCACGGGCGCGATCGGCTGGGCGGCGTTTGCCGTCGGTGCGGAGATCGTGCGGCTCGATCTCGTATCGGCGTGGCTGGTCGTCCACTGGCTGCTCGTGTTCGCGGGGTTCGCGGCGTATTTCGCCGCCGCCCGTGTGACCGCGGTGGAGCGATTGATCGTCCCGCTGGTGCTGGCGATCGGCCTCTCGGGCCTGCTCGCGCAGATGAGGACTTCGGCGGAGCTGTCCTGGGTGAGCGCCTTCGTCTCCGGCCTTTCGTTGCTGGCGATTGCACTTCGTCCGGCCGGCGAAAACGGAGGCGCGACCTCTGGCCGGCCGCTCGCCGCGATTGGTGCACCGATCCTCGTCGCCCTGTGGGTGGGACGCGTCGCGCACCTGGCTTCTGAACACTGGCAGTTTCCGCTCGCTGTGGCCGCGGCCGCCGCAATCCTCGTGTTGCTGGTCGGCTATCTCGCGAAGGAGCGTTCGAATCAGTGGTTCAACGAAGCCACCGACATCTTTGCGATGGCCTTTACCTTCGTGCTGGCCGCGGCCGCCATCTTCGACATCGAACGCGTGGCATCCGCCACCGTGCTCGAGCTGCTGTGTGTCGGTGGCTTGGTGCTGATCGCGAACTGGAATGACAACCGGGTGCGCGTGGGCCACTGGATCATTCCGGCCACGGTCATCGGCGTCGCGCTGGTGCTGCAGGCCAACCTGCTGCGCTGGCTCGGTCCGCCGGGGCATCTCAACGCGCTCGACGTGACGAAGATGGACTGGCCGACACTCGTGTCGCTGTTATGGGCGTCGATCGGCGCCGCTCTCACCATCTGGGCGCGGCGTATCGGTTCGCGCGTGTTGTGGTCCGGGGGCGCGGTGTTCCTGGTCAGCGCCGCGGTCAAACTACTGCTGCTGGATTTCGGTTCTCTCGGACAGCTGGCGAATATCCTGGCGGTAATCGCGGCCGGTGGCGTGTTCATGCTGGTCGGCTGGCTGGCGCCCATGCCCCCCGCACCGGAGAAGCCACAGGAAAAGCCGTCGGTGAAATCACCGGCGACGCCGGCACAACCTGCGGGAACCCTGTACGCGGAATGGCAGTTGCAGCAACGCGCGCGGCGCGAGGGTCCGGCTGTCGAGAAAGTCAAAGACGACGACATGTCCGGCAAGTTCGCCTGGACGGTGACCATTGCCGCGCTCGTGCTGATCACCTACTCGCAATGTGATGGGCGCCTGTGAATGACGACAACGTGGTGGAGTCCACGGCTGACATGACGCTGTGAAAATTCTCTTCGTCTGTCTCGGAAACATTTGCCGATCACCGACCGCCGAGGGGGTCTTGCGCGCCATCGCTGCGCATGAGTTTCCAGGCCTGAAGCTCGACATCGATTCCGCCGGTACCGCCGACTACCACGTGGGTGAGCCTCCCGATCGCCGCACCGTGGCGGCGGCACGCCGGCGCGGCTATGACCTGGCCGGCCTGCGCGCGCGGCAGGTGCAGAGCGGTGATTTCAGCCGGTTCGACTACGTGCTGGCGATGGACCGCGCCAATCTCGTGGAGCTGCAGCGCCTGCGGCCCCAGGGCGCCGCCACGCGGCTCGCGCTGTTCCTCGAGTTCGCGCCCGATGTGTCGGAACTGGAAGTGCCAGACCCGTATTACGGCGGCGTAGCGGACTTCGAACGCGTGCTCGACCTGTGCGAGATGGCGGCGCGAGGATTGCTGGCGCGCATTTCGAGCGGTGACTGATTTTCCGCTGAAATAAAAAAGGCCCGCACGATTGCGCGTGCGGGCCTCGTGAGTTGCCTTGAGCAGCGCCTTAGTCGTCGCGGCGCGGTCCCGGGACTGCGTCGGATGGCGAGGACGACCACACCACAAATGGCTTGGTCGGCGGCGGAGGCGGCAGGTCGAGCGGCGCCTGCGAGTGTTCGTTTTGCGACTCGCGCTGCGGTTCGCGCTGGGGCTCCCGCGGCGGCTCCCGCTGCGGTTCGGGCCGATCGCTCGCGCTGGACTCGCCATGGCCCTGGTCACGGCCTTCGCCGCGATTGCCATTGGTCATCTGCGCGTGGAACTCACGCTCCTCGTCGGAGGCTTCGCGGGCCCCGGCGAAATTCGTGCCCTCATTGCCGTCGGCACCCATGTTTCCTGGCTGGACACCACCGTCCCGGTTGCGTCCACCACCGCGACGTCCGCGACGGCGGCCACGACGTGGCGCACGGTCACCGCGAGGACCATCCTGTGCGGGGCCATTGCCGCCCTCGAGGATCGGCGGCGGCGGTTCGTTTGCGCCGGCATTCTCGCCGGCCGGCATGCTGGGTGCCGCGGCGGCATTGGCGCTGGCAGCGGCCTGCTGCTCGCGCTGGCGTTCACGCTGGCGCTCACGCTGAGCCTGGCGTTCGGCCTCACGTTGCGGATCGCGCTCGCGCGGCGCCTGCTCCCGCTGCCCCTCGCGTTGCGGCTCGCGCTGCGCGTCGCGAGGCGGCTGGCTGGCCTCGCGTGGTGGCTGACTGGCGTCGCGATTGTTATCACGATCGCGGCCATGTTCACGGTGACGGTCACGATTGCCGCCTTCCTTGTCACGACGATGACCGCCTTCCTTGTCGCGATTGCGGTCACGGCCATGCGCGCCACGATCACGGTCCCGATCACGTCCACGGTCGCGATCGCCACCGCCATGCCGGGGGCGGCCCCGGTCACGATCACGATGGCCATCGCGATGTCCGTCACGGCGCGGTTCGCTGCGCGCAGGGGCCGGCTCAGCGGCCTTGGCGGCCGGGGCGGAGCCGGTGAATAGATAGACGAGCCGCGACCAGAAGCCAAGATTGGCAGGATGCGTCTTGACCGCCACGGCCACTTCTTTCGCCGGAACGGGAACGTGCACGACCACCGGTGCGGCGGTTGCCGGCGCAGTGGGGATGACGGCGGCCGGTTCGAGCACCGGCTTGATGTCGCGAGTGCCGGTGGGATCGGCCACCTGCGGACGCTCGGGCATCTTGTAGCTGAGCACCTTGTTTTCCGGCAGATCGATTTCGTCGGTGCGCACGCGCTTGATGGAGTACTCAGGCGTCTGGATGTGCGGGTTCGGCACGATCATCAGATCGACCGAGCTCTTGTCCTCGAGCGTACGCATCCATTCGCGCTTCTCGTTCATGAGGTAGGTGGCCACCTCCACCGGTACCTGCGCGACGATCTGGGCGGTCTTGTCTTTGCGGGCCTCTTCACCGATGAGGCGTAGGATGGCGAGCGTCATGGACTCGACCGAACGGATGCTGCCGATGCCGGTGCACCGCGGGCACACCAGGTGGCTGGAATCGCCCAGCGAGGGACGCAGCCGCTGGCGGGACATCTCGAGCAGGCCGAAGCGCGAAAGGCGTCCGATCTGGATGCGCGCGCGATCCATCTTCACGGCGTCGCGCAGGCGATCTTCGACATCGCGCTGATTCTTCGGCGACTCCATGTCGATGAAGTCGATGACGATCAGGCCGCCGATGTCGCGGATTCGCAGCTGGCGCGCGATTTCGTCCGCGGCTTCGAGGTTGGTGTTGGTCGCAGTGGTCTCGATGTCCGAGCCGCGCGTGGCGCGCGCGGAGTTGATGTCGATGGAGACCAGCGCCTCGGTGTAGTCGACGACGATGGATCCGCCCGAAGGCAGCTCCACCTTGTGGGCGTACGCCGATTCGATCTGGTTTTCGATCTGGAAGCGCGTGAACAGCGGAACGTCGTCCGTGTAGCGCTTGAGGCGCTTCTGCGCTTCAGGCGGCATGAACCGCGTCATGTATTCCTGCGCGGTCGCGAACGTGGCGTCGTCGTCCACCAGCACTTCGCCGATGTCGTCGGCGAGGTAGTCGCGCAAGCTGCGCGTCACCGCATCGCTTTCGCGATACACCAGGTACGGGGCAGGGCGGTCTTTGGTAGCCGCGTCGATCTGGTCCCACTGGCTCTTGAGGTTGTCGAGATCCCACTGCAGCTCGGCGGCTGCGCGGCCCACGCCGGCGGTGCGCACGATGGCGCCCATGCCGTCGGGGATGACGAGCTCATCCATGACCTGGCGCATCTGGTCGCGGTCTTCGCCTTCGATGCGGCGCGACACACCACCCGCACGCGGGTTGTTTGGCATGAGCACCAGGAAGCGGCCGGCCAGCGAGATGAACGTGGTGAGGGCGGCG